>JAPONU010000566.1 GCA_026713745.1 bacterium | reverse complement strand
GAGTTCTCCGACGTGGACGGCTTCGCATGCGGAACCGTCGGCCCCAAGGGTCAGCGCGTCTTCTTCCTGCAGGTCCGCGAGGGCGAAATCGAGGCATCCCTGAAGATGGAGAAACAGCAGGTGGCCGCACTGGCCAGGTTCCTGGGAGAGATGCTCGGCGACATCGGGACCAAGAGTGAGGCCGCCCCGGCGCCGGAGCCACCCGACGCCGCTCCCGAGGAGGCCGACTTCCGTGAGCCCGACGGCCCCGACTGGATCGTCGGCACCATCGGAGCGGCATACGAGGAGACGAACCGGCGCATCATCCTGTGGATCGAGGAACTCACCGAGAACGACGAGGACGAAGCCGCCTCGGCGCGCATCGCCCTCCGTCCCGGGCAGGTCGCCGGCTTCATCGAGCAGGCGAGCGCCCTGGTCGCCGCGGGCCGGCCACCCTGCCCGTACTGCGGGGCACCCCTCAACAGCAACGACGGCTTCTGCCCCTGCTGGAACTGACCCGGCGGCGCCGTGGCCGAATCCCCCATCCGGGCGAGGGAGCCCGTCGCCGACGCTGACGCCGTCGAGATGATGCAAACCGGCGAATTGCGGGTCCTCGGACGCCTGCCGTGGAGTTCCAACGCCACGTTCCTCGTCGACGTGGGACCCGCTGACAGGCCGAGCGACGAGCCCGCCGACGAGCCGAGCGAGGAGCCCGCTGACAGGCCGGACGGCGGACCCGCTGACGGGCTGAGCGACGAGCCCGCCGACGAGCCGATCCTGCAGGCCGTCTACAAGCCCGCCCGCGGCGAACGACCCCTGCACGACTTCCCCGCGGGCCTCTACCGGCGCGAGGCGGCCGCCTACGAACTCTCCGCCGCGCTGGGATGGGACCTCGTGCCCCCCACGGTGGTGCGCGACGGGCCGCTGGGAACCGGTTCGCTGCAACTGTTCGTGCTCGCCGACTTCGAGCAGCACTACTTCACGCTGCGGGAGCGGGCCGAACTGCATGCCGCCCTGCGCCGTCTCTGCGCCTTCGACGTGGTCGTCAACGCCACGGACCGCAAGGGCGGCCACGTGCTGCTGGAAGGCGACGACCACGTCTGGGCCATCGACAACGGCCTGTGCTTCCACGCCGTCTTCAAGCTGCGCACCGTGCTGTGGGACTTCGCCGGGGACCCGCTGCCCGACGACGTGCGCGACGGCCTGAGTCAGCTGTGCCGCGACGGGCCGCCGGCGGCGCTCGCCGAGTTGCTCGACCCGGCGGAGTTCGCCGCCATTGTGGCGCGCGCGGAGACGCTGCTGAGCGACGGACGCTTCCCCACCGACCCCACGGGCAGGCGCTGGCCCTGGCCCGTGGTGTAGCCCCCAAGACCGGAGGGAGCACCAATCGTGAGAGGCACCGGAGCCGGTCGCGAGGCTGGACGGCGGGTGGTGCTGGGCTGGTGGGTGTTTCTGGTGCTCGCCGTGGGATGCACGCCGACGGCACCGGGCCCGTCACTGGTCGAGCAGAGGCCGGGCGGGGCCGACCCGCAGCCCGCGCTCGAGATGCAATATGTCGCAGGCGACGTGCCGGCCGCCGAGATGGTAGTGGACGGCCCCTCAGGCAACGGCGACGGGATACTGACGCTGGTGTCGGCTTCGATGGACTCGCTGACGATGCGCTGGACAGAGGGCTTCGCGCCCGAGGCGTCCGGGTTCGTGCTGCGCTGGCGACCCTACCGGGTCCTCTTGGACGTGGCGATCAAGTGGTGGGGCACGAACGTCGACGCCGGGGCGCGCACTTACACGATTCGGGGTCTGGTCGCGGGGACCCGGTACGTGCTGCGCCTGACCGCCCTGGGTACCGACGGCGCCGAGGGCGAGTCCACCGTGGGACACTTCGAGACTCTGGCGCCGCCAGTCCGCAACCTCACCGTCGCCGCCGTCACCCACGACACGGTGCGCTTGTCCTGGGATGCCCCGGCCGAGTGGGCGCCGGTGGATTATGTGGCGCAATGGCGCCGACGCGGCGCCGACACGTTCCAGGGGCGCCTGGAGTCGCGGGTGGGTGAACGGACACAACTCGTATTCGGCCTCACCGGCGGCGTCGACTACGAGTTCCGCGTTACGGCCCGCACCGGGAGCGGCTGGCAGAGCAAACCCGCCACTGTCGGCCTCACCACCCCGACCGCGCCGGACACGGCCCTAAACCTGGAAATCAGCGCTCCCACCTACTGCATCGCCGGAAAACGTGTCTCCGGCCTCTCCGGGAGCCACGGCTCCGACGGGGCGCCCGAGGATCCCCACTGGGCACGCGAGGGCATCGAGTCGGTACCGGTGCAGTGGCGCATCAGCGGCGGCGAGGCCCCCTACACCGTGCGCGTCGCGGATGTCGAGACACGCTCGGTCGCCGGCACCATCGACGTGACGTGCGCGGCGCACGCCAACATCGAACGCGACCGATTAGTGAATTTCGTCGGACTCGAGACATTCGGACCCACGACCATCACCGTCGAAGCCACCGACAGCGCCGGGGACACCGTCATCAAACCCCACACCATCGAAGTCATCAGCCATCTCGATGCCGCGGGCGGCTACTGGAACGGCTGGGGTCTCGGACCTGGCGTCACCTACTACGACTGGGGACGCTACTTCGAGACCCCCGAACGTGAGTTCATCGGGCTCGAGGGGTACCGCCCGGCGGAAATCTCCGGCGGTCCGCAGACCTCCGTCGTGTTCCGCCACGTCGCGGAGGGATTCCGCCACACGCAAGCGGCCATCGACTGGCACACCGGCGAGAGACTCGGCACGTGGGTCCTAATCTGGCGAGTTGATGACTGGTCAGGGGCTGGCCACGGCGAGGGCGTGTGGCTCTACGACGACGATGCAGAGCCGACACCGGAGGAACTCGCCGTGTGGGACAGATTCTTCGCCGGAATGCGTCCGACGCCGTTCCCGGCAGGCGACCCACGCAACGAGCCGCCGGTGCCTCTTGCCGACGCCGGCGGGAAGTCACTGCTACCACAAGGGGGGTGAACGTCCGCCGGTTGGCTGGGGACTAGTTTCGGCACCGGCCGCTGACCGGCCCGGAGGCTCGTCGCGATGCGGAACCTGAAGGACAGAATCCGCTACAGCAAGGACGATCTCCGCTGCGACGTCCTCGGCGGCGTCACCGCCGGCGTGGTGGGGCTGCCGCTGGCGCTGGCCTTCGGCGAGGGGTCGGGACTGGGCGCGGTCGCCGGCCTGTACGCGGCGGTGTCCATGGGGCTGTTCGCGGCGCTCTTCGGGGGGACCCAGACGCTGGTCTCGGGGCCGACTGCGCCCATGACCGTGGCGGTCTCGGTGATCGTGGCCACCCAGGTGGACAGCATCACCGAGGTGTTCGCCATTGCGATCATGGCGGGGGTGCTGCAGATCCTGCTCGGCGCCTTGCGGCTCGGCCGGTTCATTGCCTACACGCCGTACTCGGTGATCTCGGGGTTCATGTCGGGGGTCGGCATCATCATCATCCTGAGCCAGACCCTGCCCTTCGGGGGGAGTTCCGTCGTCAAGGGCGGGCCGCTGGGGACGATCCGCGCCTGGCCCGACCTGCTCGGCGGCCTCAACGCGCACGCCGTCGTCGTCGGCGCGGTGACCCTGGCCGTGAGCATCATCTGGCCGACCCGACTGCGGAAATGGCTCCCGGCGACACTGGCGGCGCTCATCGCCGGGACGCTGCTGAGCGTCGCCTGGGGAGGCGACACACCGATCATCGGCGAGGTGCCGCAGGGCTTCCCGCCGATCGCCCTGCCGGCGTTCTCGCTGGACCTGCTGGGGCGGGCCATCCAACCGGCCATCACCCTGGCGCTGCTGGGCTCCATCAACACGCTGCTCACGTCGCTGATGGCCGACTCGATGACCCGCACCCAGCACGACTCGGACCGCGAACTCATCGGCCAGGGCATGGGCAACGTGGCCACCGGCTTCATCGCCGGCATGCCGAGCGCAGGGATCACGGTGCTCACCGGGGCGAACATCCGGGCCGGCGCCCGGACCCGGGTCTCGGCGGTGCTGTGCGCCGGGATCCTGCTGGCCATCCTCTTGGGGTTGGGCCGGTTCCTGGAGGTGATCCCCCACGCCGCCCTCGCCGCAATCCTCATGCGGATCAGCTGGGACATCATCGACTGGCGCTTCCTGACCCGCATCCGGAAGATCCAGCGCGAGCACCTCGCCGTCATGGCCGCCACCCTGGCGCTGACAGTGTTCGTGGATCTCCTGACCGCGGTGGCGGTCGGTCTGATCGTGGCGGGGGTGGTGGGGGCGCGCCGCGTGGAGTTGTTCCAGATGGACAGGGTGGTGTCGGTGCCCCTGCTGGACCAGACCTTCCTCTACGCGGACACCGACATCTTCGACCTCGACGACGACGTGGACATGTTCGCGGCGCGCACCGGCATGGTGGGGTTGAAGGGCAACTTCACCGTGGCCTCCTCCCGGCGCCTGATCCGAGCCCTCAGCCAGGACATCGGCGAGCACGAGGTGGTGATCCTGGACTTCTCCGAGACCCAGTCGATGGATGACAGCGCCGCCCTGGTCGTGGAGCAGATGATCGACGTGGCCCGCGCCGAGGACACCGAGTGCATCGTGATGGCCCTGGATGGTCCGCCGGCGGTGACCCTGCAGTCGCTCAACGTGCTGCGGCACATCCCCGCCGACCACATCGTGGAGGATCTCGACGGCGCCCGCGAGGTCGCCAAGCGGCTACTGGGCGCCTAGCACCCCACATCCTGTCGACCGGCACTCCGCCCGGCGCCCGCTCCTCCGGAACCCACCCTGCAGTGGCCCGGGCGGTGCTGCCGGTGGCGGGAAGCGGCTGTTCCTACTCGTCGTCGTGCAGGATCTCGTCGGGGACGACCACGAACTCGGGATAGGCCTCGATGCCCAACTCGCCGACGTCCTGGCCGAGTTCCTCCACCTTCTTGGAGACCCGCAGGCCGATCGTCATGTCGATCAGCTTCCAGACGACGAAGGAGGAGACGAACGAGAAGGCGCCGATGGCCACGATGCCCAGGAGCTGCGTGCCGATGCTGGCCCCGCCGGCGATGCAGACGGCGATGGTTCCCCAGATGCCGCAGATGAGGTGGGCGGGAATCGCCCCGACCACGTCGTCCAGCTTGAGCATCTCGAGCACCTTGATGCCGGCCGTGCAGAGGATGCCGCCGACGGCGCCGATGATGATCGCCCACCAGTGCTCGGTGATGTCGGGCCCGGCGGTGATGGACACCAGCCCGGCGATGGCGCCGTTCAGACCGGCGATGAGGTCCATGCGCCCCAGCAGCCTCTTCGAGACGGCGAGCGCCGACACGACACCGGCGGCGGCCGCCAGATTGGTGTTGACCAGCACGACGCTCATGCTCACGGCGTCGGCCGCGCTGCCCAGGGCGAGCACCGACCCGCCGTTGAAGGCGAACCAGCCCATCCAGAGGATGAACACACCGAGGGTGACGATCAGCACGTTGGAGGGTGGCGTGGGCCGGGCGGTGCCGTCCTTGCGGAACTTGCCGAGCCGCGGCCCGATGATCATGACGCCCGCCAGCGCCGCCCAGCCGCCGGTGCTGTGGACGATGGTGGAGCCGGCGAAGTCCACGAAGCCCCTCTCGGCCAGCCAGCCGCCGCCCCAGGTCCAGGAGCCGACGATCGGGTAGATGAAGGCGGTGAGGATCAACGTGAAGGCGAAGAACGACCACATCTTGATGCGCTCGGCGATGGCGCCCGAGACGATCGAGGCCGCTGCGGCCACGAAGACCATCTGGAAGTACCAGTCCGACATCACCGAGTAGCCGTTCTCGACCACCCCCGCGAGCGCCCCCTCGTCACCGCCGAGCAGCGCCAACTCGCTCGCCGAGGACTCGTACAGGAACCGGAAGGAGCCGGCGGCGTCGCCCACGTCGACGTACATGATGTTGTAGCCGATGAGGTAGTAGGCGATGCCGGCGATGGAGAACACCCCGATGTTCTTCAGGCAGATCATCGAGGCGTTCTTGGTGCGCACCGAGCCGGCTTCGAGCATGGCGAAGCCGGCCGCCATCCACATCACCAGCACACCCCAGATCAAGAATGCAAATGTGCTGAGGATGAATTGGGCTGAGACGTCGGTCACGTCGCTCCCTCCCTGCTGGCAGCCGATCGAATCGATCCCGCGCCGGCAAGGGTGGCGGCTGCGGATCGGCAGAGGACGTTAGCAGTCGCCTCGCGGTCTCTGCTTGTTCCTTGTGACGCCAGCGAGCCCCTCCCGGGCGTGTGACAACCGGGGAGGGCGGGGGACGCCGGCGGCCGGCGCCGGCGCGATTTCGCCAGACGCGCCGCCGACGGGCACCGGCGGGCCCCGCCCGGTCAGTCGCGGGACTGCAGGGCTTCGATGAGGCGGGGCAGCACCTTGTGGACGTCGCCCACGATGCCCAGATCGGCGACCCCGAAGATGGGGGCCTCCGGGTCCTTGTTGACGGCCACGATGTTGCGGGAGTTCTTCATTCCCACGAGGTGCTGGGTCGCACCGGAGATGCCGCAGGCGATGTAGACGTCGGGCTTGACGACCTTGCCGGTCTGGCCGACCTGCTGGGAGTACGGGACCCAGCCGGCGTCGACGATGGCGCGCGAGGCGCCGGCGGCGCCCCTCAGCAAGCCGGCAACCTGCTCGATCATCTCGTACTTGCCGGCCTCGCCGAGGCCCCGGCCGCCCGAGACCACCACGGCGGCCTCGTCCAGCTTCGGCCCCGTGGACTCCTCGGCGTGGCGACCGACAACCCGGGCCGCACCGGAGGCACCGCAGTCGGCGGCGGGAAGTTCGGCCGCCTGCGCCGGCGGACCACCGGTGGGGGTGGCCTGGAACGACTTGGGGCGGATGAGGAACACCTGCGGCCCGCCGGCGGCGGTGAAGCGGGTGTGCACGTTGGTGGTGCCGCCGAAGATGGGTTCGATGCCGACCAGCGCGCCGTCACTGACCGCCAACTCGGTGACGTTGGTGATGACGGGGACGTCGAGCCGGGCCGAGAGGCGGCCCGCCACGTCGCGCCCGTCATAGGTGGTCGCCGCAAGGATCGCCGCCGGAGGATCGTCGGAGCCGCCCACCGCGGCGGCCAGCGAGGCTGCCAGCGCGGGGCCCACCAGCGCCTCGTCGGGCAGTTCGAGGTAGCGCAACGCCGAGGCGCCGTGCTCGCCCACCGCGGCGCTCAGCGCGTCCCGGTCGCCGCCGGCGCAGACCGCCTCAACCCGCTCGCCGAAGCGGCGCGCCGCCGCCAGCAGTTCCAGCGAGATCGACGCCACACCGCCGGGGGCGGGCTCGACGTGCACCCAGACGGTTCCAACACCCATGGCGGCCTCCCTAGAGGATCTTGAGTTCTTCCAGGAACGCCACGATGCGCTCGTGGCCGCTGCCGTCGTCGGTGACGATCTCGCCGGCCTCCCGGGCCGGCACGGGTGCCACCTCGACGATCTCCTGGCGGGCGCCGGCCCAGCCGACCTCGCCGGCGGTGACACCCAGGTCGGCAATCCCGAGCCGGTCGGCGGGCTTGTTCTTGGCCGCCATGATCCCCTTGAACGAGGGGTAGCGGGGCTCGACGACGCCGGCGGTGACCGAGAGCACGGCGGGCAGCGGGCAGACCACCTCGTCGTAGCCGGTCTCGGTCTGGCGCTGCACCGTCACCTCGCCGTCGCCGAGGCTGACCGACTTGGCGAAGGTGACCGCCGGCAGGTCGAGCAACTCGGCGACCTGGGCGGGCACGGTGCCGGTGTAGCCGTCGGTGGATTCGGTCGCCGTCAGGATCAGGTCGGGCTCGGCCCGGCGCATCGCCGCGGCCAGAACCTTCGCCGTGCCGAGGGCGTCGCTGCCGGCGAGAGCCTCGTCGCTGACGAGGATGGCCCGGTCG
>JAPONU010000565.1 GCA_026713745.1 bacterium | reverse complement strand
GTGGACTGCGCACGGGCACCCCTCAGGCCGTTGGCCTCGTCGACCTTGTCCCCCTCGAGTTGATGATTCTCCGCCAGGCGAAGTCCCAGCTTGCCGACGTAGAACTCCAGTGCCCGGTCGGTGTCGCTGACCGTCACCGCCACGTGGTCGAACGTCCTGACCTTCATGCGCACACACTCCTCGTGATCGTGCTGGCGGCTGCTTCGCGCCCGGCGGCCCGAAGCGCTGCCCCCCCTCCAGGTCAGGAGCATAATGGCCACACCATCCGGCGCAAGGAGGACCCGACGGCGCCCTACCTGGCGGTGAGCCCGCCGTCGGCGAGGAACACGGCCCCCGTCGTGAAGGAGGACTCGTCGGAGGCGAGGTGCAACACCAGATGAGCAACCTCGGCGGGGTCACCGATCCGCCCGAGCGGGTGCATCGCTTCCAACGCCGCCAGCTGCTCGGCACTCAGGGCATCCAGCATCGGTGTGCGCATCGTGCCCGGACAGACGGCGTTGACGCGGATGCCCTCGGCGGCGTGGTCCAGGGCCATGCAGCGCACCAGACCGATCACCCCGTGCTTGGACACGTTGTAGGCGACCTGTGCCTCCTGCCCGATGACCCCCGACGCGGAGGCGATGCAGACGATCGAGCCACCCCCCGAGCGAGCCATGTGCGCCACCGCGTAACGCGAGCACAGGTAGACCCCCTTCAGGTTGATCGCCATGACCCGGTCCCAATCCTCCGGCGTCACCTCGCACACCGTGCCGGCGCTGGAGATCCCGGCATTGTTCACGAGCACGTCGAGCCCACCGAGACGCTCGACGGCGAACTCCGCCAAGTGCGCGGCATCCGCCGGCGCCGAGACGTCGACACGGACCGCGAAGGCTTCGCCGCCCTCGTCGGTTATGCGTTCCGCCGTGGCCTCGGCCGAGGACGCATCAACATCGCAGACCACCACCCGGGCGCCGTGCCGGGCGAGCAGCTCGGCCACCACGGCGCCGAATCCCCGACCTGCGCCGGTCACCACGGCTCTCTTTCCTGCCAGTCGCTTCAATGTGTCCTCCCGTCTGCCGGCGCAGCCGGTTCGCCGGCGTTCATCTGTCCGCGGACGCCCGTCACCCCCAGCGTTGCGCGTCGACCAGGGGCGCCACCTCCCCGGCCAACCGCTCGATGGTCTCGCGATCGTAGGGCGCGGGAATCTCGGCGATCACCGTGCCGAACCCCACCTCCCGGTACGCCGAGATGACTCCTGCCACCTCGCGGGGGGTTCCCAGCCAGATCGTCGAGTCCGGGTCGGGGAAGACGCTGCGGTTCATCCTGTCCGGCTCGGCGCCGCGGCCCCCACCCCTCCAGATGGACTTGTTCCGCTCCAGCATCCGGCCGAAGGCGTCGGTGGCGGCGGCCCGGCTGTCGCGCACGATGACCTTGGCCTGCACCGACCTCTCGATCTCGGTGTGGTCGCGGCCGACCGCCGCGCAGTGGCCGCGCAGCACCTCGTCGTGCTCCACCAACTCCTCCGGCGTGCCGTAGGCGTTCCAGATGTCGGCGTAGCGGGCCACCGTGCGCAACGTCTTGCGCTTGCCGCGGCCGCCGACGAGCACCGGGACGCTTCCCCCCGGCGGGCGGGGTACCTGCATGAGGTCCACCACGGGGTAGTACGGGCCGTCGGAGGTGACCTGCTCGCCCGCGTGCAGCGCGCGGATGAGCCCGACGGCCTCGTCGAGCCGGTCGAGGCGCTCGCCGAAACCGGTGCCGAAGTCGATGGCGTTGGCGCGATGCTCCAGCTCGAACCAGCCGCCCCCGATGCCGAGGATGGCCCGACCGCCGCTGATGTGATCCACGGTGGTGACGATCTTGGCCAGCAACGCCGGCGATCGGAACGTGTTGGCGGTCACGAGCGGGCCGAGCTGCAACCGCTCGGTGGACGCCGCCAGCGCCGCCAAGGTGGACCAGGCCTCGAAGACGGGCTGGTCAGCCTCGCCGTAGATCGACAGGAGGTGGTCCCAGATCCACACGTGGTCATAGCCGGATTCCTCGACGAGCCGGGTGGTCTCCAGCACGCCGGACCACTCGAGGGCCTGGTTCCACAGGCAGATCCCGAGCTTCAGCGGCGGGACAGTGGCCGTGCTCTCACCGATGGGGCCGGGGTTCGAAGAATCGGGCATGGTCTGCTCGTTCCAGCGACTCAGACGCGACCGAAGCGCTCGGTGTTCCGGGCGAACAGCGCTGCCTGCTCGTCCTCGCTGCGGGGGTCGGCCCGATCGATCGGCGACGCGTCCTGGCTCGCTGGGGAGCGTCGCGGCATGATGCTCACCTTATAGTCGCCGGATTTG
>JAPONU010000564.1 GCA_026713745.1 bacterium | reverse complement strand
CGGTGGGCGGCCCCGGTGGGGCGCGGTCCGACTGGTGGCGATCGGGTAGCTGCCTGCCCTACCGGGCAGTGTCGGCGTCCCGCCGGCATTCGGCGGAGCCGTCGTCGGCTCCGATGGCGGCCAGGCCATCGCGCAGCGTGACGTGGGAGACGAGTGAGGCGTCGCCGGTGGCCTCCAGTTCGTCTGCGAGGCGGAGTATGGCGTCGCGATTCGGCCCGGCCACGCGGTGGTTCGCCTCGCGCCGCAGTTTCGGCGGCAACCTGACGTGTATCGGCTCGAGTTCTCGGGGAGGCTCCCCCAACGGTTCTCTCGCTTTGGCTTCAGCCGCTCTCAGCCAGGCTTCGATCGGGAACTCGGTACTCGGCCGCTCGAGGCGGTCGGACTCGTCCCCGAAGGCACGTAGGCCGTCTCGGGCGGTGGCGTTGGAGACGAGTCCGTGATCGCCGGAGGCTTCGAGCTCGTCTGCGAGGCGGAGTATGGCGTCGCGGTTAGGCCCGGCCCGGCGGTGGTTCGCCTCGCGCCGCAGTTTCGGCGGCAGCCTGACGTGTATCGGCTCGAGCGGCTCGGGTGCTGTCACGTCGTGGTGCCTCCCTCGGCGTCGAGGGTATCAAGCACGCCACCCAGTGCCCGAGACACCTCCAGAGCAACGCGGCCGGCGTCCTCCGCGTGCCTCGCGGCGGTCTCGGAGTCTTGTGAGTAATCCCCGAATCGGCCGATTCTTCGCCGCGAAAGCCCTGGTAAGGGGCTTGTGGGTTCGGCGAAATGGCCATTGCTCACCAGTCTCCCAGGCGTACCGAGCGGCGACATCGACCAGCACCGCTGCGGCGTTCGCCGCGGCGAACGCCGCATGGGCCTGACGCACGGAAGCGTCGGCATCCGCCGCGGCGTCCGATGCCTTGAAACCCGCCGCCTTGACCGCGGCGTAGGCGTCCGTGAGCCCGTGATCTGGTTCTGCCACATGACGAGTGCACCGCGAGCAGAGCAATTACAGATCGTTTCCATCATTCTGATGATTTGTGAGCCAGTCGTCAAGCGACACCGCGGGCTGGCCGCGAACCAGCCGATCTCCGCGGCGCGCGCCCTGCCGACCGCGACGCGGCGATGCGCTCGAGAAGCACCGACGCCGGCTCATCGGTGGGATCCTGCGGCACCAGCCGACCGGAGAACGCCTCGGCGAGGACCGAACGGCGGAGCGCGGCAACGCGGTGCAAGGTGGATGCGAGTGTTCGCCGCTGCTCCTCGACCGCTTGCATCTGGTGGTCGATCCGTGTGACGACTTCGTTTTGGACGTCTGGCGGCGCGACCGGAATGGGGAAGCCGGCAAGTCCTTGCTTACCAAGGTGGCGGATGTTGACCCCGCGTCCGGCCTCGCCGAACTCACCTCTGAGCCTGGATCCACCGTTTGGGGGGTTCTGCGCGGTTGGGGGGCGGGTGTTGTGGGTTGAGGGTCCGTGTGTGCGGGTTGGGGGTGCTGGTTGGGTGCGCGGTGTGCTTGTTGGGGGGTGTGGGGGTGCGGGTTGGGGGCGCGTGGGGTCGGCGGCGGTCGGTTCGGTCGGTGCGCCGGGGCGCTCAGCAGAGTTGGGGTAGGGCGCGGATGTTGGTGAGGGTGTTCTGGAAGGCGGTCGCCCAGGGCCGCCGGGCGGGGAGGCGCAGGATGTGGCGTCCGGCGTGGTTGACGAGGCGTCCGGGTAGGGCGAGGAGTTGGTTGGTGACGGTGCGCCCGACGGTGAGTGCG
>JAPONU010000563.1 GCA_026713745.1 bacterium | reverse complement strand
TGGCCTCTCCCCGGGTTGTTATCTCTCCTGGCTCGTACGCGGATGCCGTCACGGTGCTCCTTCCCGGCAGCGACAGTGGTTCCTCTCACCCATATCTCAACGATACGCCCACACCTCCCCGACGGCCACTACCGGTTCGGGAGGCCCGTGCCCGGCGGCCTGAAGGCGCTCGGCGAGGACAACGGTGTCGTCATCGCCGAGGATGTCGGCGATGAGACCGATCCCGATCCGACCTTCGTCGTAGGCGCGGAGCGCCCGCTCCAAGAGCCGCACGGGCGCCCGCCGCCGTACGGTCTCCTCGCCATTCTCTGCGAGTAGCGAGGCGCGGAGGGCAACGTCGAGAGCGTGGTCCTTGCTCAGGAATCGGACCAGCCCGACCTCCCCGAGGCGCCGGGTCATCGCCTGGTGACTCATTCCGAAGAGACGGCTCATGCGTCGAACCAAAGCCTCGTCGAACTGCTGGGGCCCGACGGCTCGCCGGACGCCCTCTTCGGGCGCCAGGAATGCGACCGCGAACGCGTCGGCACGATGTTCCGCGGGACTCTTCTCCGTCTGGTTCGACAGGACCTCGACATCGACCGGGTCGCCGGCGAGAAGGTGGCACAGCTCGTGCGCCAGGGTGAAGCGTTGGCGGCCCAAGACGTCGTCCCCGTTGACAATGATCACCGCTGCCGCGGGCAGCGCACCCGCGGAGGGACACACGGCGCAGAACCCGTGCACCCCTTGGGGAAGCGGTTCGACGAGGACGTGCGCGCCGAGGTGCTCCTCGATGATCGCCGTCAGATCACCGATCGGTCCGTGGCCCAACCCCAGTGCCTCGCGTGCCCGCTTCGCCAACTCTCGCCCGCCTTCCTTCGTGACCGGCACGTCCTCGTGCGGTACGGAGGACATCGACAGCGGCGCTCCAGCCGGCACGACCCGGCTCAGTAGGTCGTCCGCCTCCAGGATCTGCCGCGCGCGTTCGGCGACCATCCGGTAGTCCGCCGGCGACGCCTGCGTGACCCGAGTCGCCAACACGAGCGCCGCAGACCGTTGCCTGGTCCCGAGCAGATCGTCAACGGTGGCGCCAAGCACGTCGGCGAGTTCCGCGAGTTCGTGGCTGGCCACCCGCCGCTGGCCCGATTCGATCCGACTGAGGGCGCTCGGGCTCAAGCCGTCGACGCGGTCGGCAGCGGCAATTCGCGCCGCCAAACCGCGCTGCGACAGGCCTGCTGCCCGGCGGGCCGAACAGATTCGCGAACCGACCGTCTCCTCTTGCATGATTGCCCCTTGGTGTGCTGCCCGTAACTGATTCAAGTCTAATCGTAGATGTTGCGATTATCGCAAGATTACCTCTAGCTTGCTGAATCAGCACCTGGACGCAGCGCTCCCCAACGGCCGGTCACGGCAGGGATTGGATGTGGCCGGCTCAGGGCTCCCAGAGCAGCGTGTCGGGCATGAACTGGCTCCACGCGAACCAGAACGCCTGATGACCTTCGATCTCGGCGCCGGTGGCGTCGGTGGCGCGCACCCCGCCCCCGTCGAGTCGCAAGCTGACGCCGCCGAGTTCCACGGTCCCGCCGGACGCGAGGACAGCCGCCGCGGCGTCCACACCGAAGGCGATGGGAGTGCCGTCCTCGAGGACCACGCCGAACACCTGGTCCTGAACGCCGAGGCGTTCGTCGACATCTCCGATCGGGAAGATGGGG
>JAPONU010000562.1 GCA_026713745.1 bacterium | reverse complement strand
GGCACGGCACCGTCGCCGTTCATTGCCACCTCCGCTTCGTCTGTCATTGTGGTCATCGGTCTACACCCTCGGTTCCGGCGATTCTCGGACTCATCGCTTCTTCTCGAAGTGGTTCCGCAGGAAAATCGCCGCTGAGTTCAGCAGCAGCACCACTACCAGCATTACCACGATCGCGGCCGCCGCGGCAGGGGCGAAGCCGCCGTCCCGCCCGGATTGCTGAACCCAGCGGGTGATGAGGATCGGCATGGCCGTGAAGCGTTCCTGCAGTTGCGTGATGTCCGCCAGTCCGGACTGCCCGCCCAAGAAGCCGGTGACCGCCCCGACCAGGATCAGCGGTGCGGCCTCGCCGATGGCACGCGAGAGCGACAGCAGGGTGCCGGTGAGGATGCCCGGAGCCGCGTACGGCAGGATCTGCGTGCGGATGACCTCCCAGCGGGTGGCGCCCGCCCCGTAACCCGCCTCGCGGAGCGACTGGGGTACGGCGCGGATCGCCTCGGAGGAGGTGATGATGACGATCGGCAGCACCAGCACGGCGAGGGTGATGCCCGCCGCGGTGACCGACTTGCCGCCGGTCAGGTCCTCGAGGCCCCGAACGAAGATGGCCAGCCCGAGCAGCCCGTAAACCACCGACGGCACGCCGGCCAGGTTGCGGATGTTCAAGTCGATGAAGTTCGTGAGCCGTGACTTGGGGGCGTACTCCTCCAGGTAGATGGCGGCACCGATCCCCAGCGGGAACGCCAGGACGATCACGAAGACGGCGATCCAGAGCGATCCCCGGATTCCCTGGAACACGCCCAGTTCCGGATCCCCCGACTGCGAGCGCAACCCCCCGGAGAGGAAATCCCCGAGCCGCCCGGTCAGCACCGACCAGCCGTCGGTGACGGTGTCCACGAGCAGCACCGCCAGGACGAGCAGCGACACCAGCAGCGCGATCTGGAGCAGAACGCGGAACACCCCGCCGCGCACGTCCCGCGAGCGGCGGTAGACCTCCGAGGTGACCGCCTTGCGGGTCCTGTCGTCGAAGACGCGTCCGAGTCGCATGGCCGCCGGTCAGTACTTGTTCTGGAAGCGCCGCACGATGCGGTCGGCGACGAGGTTCATTCCGAGCGTGAGCACGAAGAGCATCAGGCCCACGAAGTAGAGCGATTCGAACGTCAGGCCCTCGCCCACCACGCTGTCGGTGCCCGATGCCAGCGAGGCCATCGCCGCGGTCATGGTCAAGCTGCCGTCGAAGACGTTGTGGGTGTAGACGGCGGTGTCGCCGCCGCCGCCGGCGATGAAGACCACCATGGTCTCCCCGACGGCGCGCGACGTGGTCACGATGAACGCCGCCACGAGGCCCGACACGGCCGCCGGCAGCACGATCCGCAATGTGGTGGACACCTTGCGCGATCCAAGCCCGGCCGAGGCCTCGCGCAGCGAGCCCGGCACCGCCTTCATGGCGTCCTCGGAGATGGAGGCCATCAGCGGGACGCTCAGGATCCCCACCCCGACACCGGCGGCCGCCAGGTTGCCCAGGCGGGCGTCCTGACCGAACCAGACGTCGATGTGCTGGATGATGTTGGGCGAGATCCATTGCAGGGCGAAGAACCCGAACACGACGCTGGGGATGCCGGCGAGGATCTCCAGCGTGGGCTTCATCCAGCGCCTGGTCCGCGGCTTGGCGTACTCGGAGAGATAGACCGCCGCCCCCAGGCCCAGGGGAGTGGCGATCAGCGTGGAGACCCCGACGACCAGGCCGGTCGAGACGATCAGGGTCTTGATGTCGTAGAAGCCCCGGCGGGGGAACCACCCGGTGGTCCAGACCGATGCCCACTCGACGTTGATCATGAAGGTCAGGGCGTCCCGGACGAGCGCCAGGATGATCAACGCCGACACGACGATCGAGGCGAGGGCGGCGATGAACATGACCGTCCGCACCGCCGACTCGCGGTCGCGCCGGTCCCGGCTGCCCGACAGGGCTTCGAGGGTGACAGGACCGGTG
>JAPONU010000561.1 GCA_026713745.1 bacterium | reverse complement strand
TGCGGATCCAGCGGGTGAGAACGAGTTCGGGGATCCCCATCAGGTGGTCGCTGTGGTGGTGGGTGATGACCAGCGCCGCCAGCCGCGTGATGTCGATGCCGGCCTCGGTGAGCCGGAACAGCGTCGCCGGCCCGGCGTCGATCTGGATGAGCGTGTCGTCGTGGCGAACCAGCACGCCCGCCCCGGCGCGTCCCGGCGAGGGCATCGGTATCCCGCTGCCGGTGATGGTGATCGACGTCGTCACGTCAGCAGCCGAGTGCGTGGGTCACGGCTCGGCACACGTGTCGCATCACCGGCTCGGGCAGTTCGCCGGCGCGCCGGGTGAGCGACGAGCGCCGCACGGTGTGCAGACCGTCGCAGTTCACGACAGAACCCTCGGCCACGCCGGCTCCGGTCGCATCGACGGGTACTTCGACGGCCAGCCCGCGAGTCGTCGTGGTGATCTCGGCAACGGTCACCAGCTCGCGCACGTCGATCACTTCGGGCCGGGTGACGACGAGGACCGGCCGACGCTTGTCGCCGACCTCGGCCCACCACACCTCGCCGCGGGTCACCGCGCCCCCCAGGCCTCGGCATCGTCCCAGAAGTCGTCGGGCCGTTCGGGGGAGCGCTGGTATGCGGCACGGTCGGCCATGGCCGTGGCGTGCCGCACAGCCTCCGCGACCCCATCGCGAGCCGCCTTGGAGAGGTTGATGCCGAGCCGCCGCGCCCGGCGGGCCAGATCTTCGTCCAGCGTGAACGTGGTGCGTGTGGTCGCCATATCAAGATGCTATCACTTCTGATATCATTCCCGTGCGTCAGCAAAGGCGGGAGTTGACGGCTCCGCCACGCTCGCTTCACCACGCCCGCCAACACGCCGGGTTGAATCAGGATTGAGGGGGCGTCGTCGCGGAGGGTCGCGTCGAGGTTTAGAGCGTGCGCGGGGGTGAGCACGTGGGCGCCCCACTCGTCGACGGCGCGTCGTCGCGGAGGGTCGCGTTGAGGCTGAGAGCGTGCGCGGGGGTGAGGGGATCGTTGGGCGCTTGTGTCCGCACGGGTGGCCGTGTTGCGTTGAGGTTGAGAGCGTGCGCGGGGGTGAGGGGATCGTTGGGCGCTTGTGTCCGCATGGGTGGCCGTGTTGCGTTGAGGTTGAGAGCGTGCGCGGGGGTGACGGCCACCGAAAGTCTTCCACTGTCGGTTCCCGTTGGAGGCCCGCCCAGCAGCTTGAGCCACTACGACAACCGAGCACCGAGGACCCTGTTCGGGGCCTATTCGCTAGCGCTCTGAGCCTGGATCCACCGAGGGTGTGGGGGTGTGATATGCGGGGAGGTGTCGTCCTGACAGCGGAGGGATGCTCGGCCCTTGGCTGAGAGCCGCCTTTCGATCGGGGTCGGGTGTCGGTGTGGCCTGCGGCTGCCGCGATGGGGCGCCGTGAGTCGGACCGGTGGGGTTTTCGATCGGGGTCGGGTGTCGGTGTGAGCTGCGGCTGCCGCGATGGGGTGCCGTGAGTCGGATCGGTGGGGTTTTCGATCGGGGTCGGGTGTCGGTGTGGCCTGCGGCTCTTCGCAGGCCGGATAGGTGTTCCCGCTCATCTGCACGCCCGGCATCCCCACGCTGAGTTCCATCCCCACACTGGGTTCATGGTGCGGCGGCCGGCGGTGGCGACGGTGAAGATGTCTGAATAGTTGAGAATATGTTTCCACTAATCAGCGAACAGGCGTTGCGAGTGTCGTAGGGGGTTGATAGAGTAGGCGTTACCGGTCACTG
Source organism: bacterium (assembly GCA_026713745.1). GTDB lineage: Bacteria > Actinomycetota > Acidimicrobiia > Acidimicrobiales > CATQHL01 > VXNF01. Next base: position 329 of record JAPONU010000561.1, on the reverse strand, counting down.
ACCTCGATCGCAGCGAGGTCAGTCTTCCCCGACCGGCTCGTCGACGGGAGTCGACCCGAGCCCGACCGAACGCCCGCGGGGAGCGACCAGTGACCGATCCCACCCTCATCGCCAGCAGCGATGCCGCCGGGCAGAGAGCCCCTGTGGCCGATCCCGCTGTCGGTTCCGGTAGCGGCGCCGTCGGGTGCTTGGGCGGTGTCGGGCAGGGTGTCCCTGTGGCCGATCCTGCTGTCGTTTCTGGTAGTGGCGCTGTCGGGTGCTTGGGCGGTGTCGGGCAGGGTGTCCCTGTGGCCGATCCTGCTGTCGTTTCTGGTAGTGGCGCTGTCGGG
>JAPONU010000560.1 GCA_026713745.1 bacterium | reverse complement strand
CCGGATGGCCCCGAAGAGCGGGTTGAAGATTTCCGAGAGCACTGCTTCGGCATCCTCGTCGGCCGGTTCAGCATCGTCGAGGTCGCGTCCGGCGCAGAACCCTCGCCCCGCACCCGACATGATGAGAACCCTCGGCGACTCGCTCGCAATCCGCGTGATCGCAGCAAGCAGGTCCTCTGCCATCTTGCCGTTCACGGCGTTCAGCTTCTCTGGCCGGTTGAGGACCAGGCGGGCGATGGAATCACTCGTGGACAGTTCGACAGTCATCCGAATCTCCTTCGGTCAGAGAGCGAGGTCAGGAACGGCGTCGTGATGGTCCGTCTCGGCCTGGAAGGCTTCGCCGAGCGCTGCCAGGGTGTGCTCGGCGAGCGGTGGGCCGATCAGCTGGAAGCCGATGGGCAAGCCATCGGCCGCGAACCCGCCGGGCAGGGCCACTGCTGGGACACCGGCCCCGTTCACGGGGAACGTGAACTGCGCGGTGGCGGGAATGAGTGGAACACCGTCGATGTCGCTGGAGCCGTGCGGGAGCGGTTGGTTGGGATTGATCGGCGCGATGACGATGTCGACGGCCTGTTCCTCGAATACATCCAGGTAGGAGCGCTCAAAGGCGACCCGGCCCGCCTGCGCGGCGGCGAGCGCGATTCCGGGCACCGCGGCACCGCCCTCGAGGATCGACCGTACTTCGTCGCCGAGGAGGTCTCCTCGAGTGGAGCGGAGTTCCTCCAGCAGGGCCGCCGACTCCGCAAAGACGACCGTCGCTCCGAGGTCGAAGTGCTCGGCGCAGTTCGGCAGGTGCACCGTGCGGACATCCGCCACGAGCGAGCCGATGACGTCGATTGCCTCCTCCATGACGGCGCGTACTTCTGGGTCGGTCCTGAATCCGTCGAAGAATGACTCGTCGGGGACACCCAACCTCAGCGCCTGTGGTGCTGCCGGCTGATCAAGCTGCGCCTTCGAGGAGAACGGATCCGCCGGCGAGAACCCGGCGATCACGTCGAGCAGCAGGCGGCAGTCTGCGGCGGTCCGCGCCATCGGGCCCACCGTGTCGTAGGTCCAGGAGATGAGGTGCACGCCATCGCGCGGGACAACGCCGCGGGTGGTCTTGATGGCGGTTGTCCCGCAGTAGTTCGACGGGATGCGCACCGAGCCGCCCGTGTCGGACCCCAGCGCACCGAAGAATTGCCGTGCGGCGAGGCCTGCGGCGTTGCCGCCGGATGATCCTCCAGTCATCCGGTCCGTGTTCCAGGGGTTCCGCGAAGCAGGGCACGAGACCCCGAGGGCCAGTTCGTGCGTGTTCGTCTTGCCGATGATCACCGCCCCCGCCGCCTTCAGGCGGCTCACAACGCTGGCATCCCGGTCGGGTTTGAACCCCTCCAGTGATCGGCAGTTGGCCTCGGTCGCAACGCCAGCGGTGTAGAACAGGTCCTTCAGCGCGACCGGCACGCCGTGCAGGGGGCCGACCGGCTCGCCAGCATCGAGTTCCCGCGCGGCCTGCTGCGCCGCCTCGGCCTGCAGCGACGCGAACGACCCGACGAGGCCGTCGGTCGCGTCGGTGCGGGCCAGGCACGCCTCCACCAAGGCCCGTGACGTGGTCCGTCCCGATCGGACAGCATCGGCTGCCTCGGTCAGTGTCAGTGTCAGCAGGTCGTCCATGGCTGCAACCCCTCAGATCACGAGTCGTTTGGCAATGCGGTCATGTATGTGGTCGTCGCCGGCGCGACCTTCCTCGACGATCTCGCCCTTCTCCAGAACCACGAACCGGTCGGCGAGTCGTTCGGCCAGCGCCAGGTGCTGCTCGACCAGCAGGACGCCCGATCCCGCTTCCCGAGCGCTCGCGATATGCCGGCCGAGCAGGTCGACATTCGACGGCTGAAGGCCTTCTGAGGGCTCGTCCATGAGGATCAGCGGTGCGGCCGAGACGAGCGCGCACGCCGCTGCGAGCATCTTCTGCTCACCCCCCGACAGCGTTCCGGCGCGTTGGGTCGCCCGTCCTGACAGCGAGTCGGGGAACATGTCGAGGACCCGGCGGTGCACGGATGGGACGAACCCACCGAGTCGGAGATTGTCGCCGACGGTGAGTTCCCGGAACAGCGCTCGCTCCTGGTAGGTGGCCCGCAGTCCTGCACGGACACGGTGCGAGGGGGG
>JAPONU010000559.1 GCA_026713745.1 bacterium | reverse complement strand
GAAGTGGCGGGACCTGATTGATCACTTCTCGAAGTACCGGCTGCGCAACGAGGATTTCGAGTTCCCGGATCTGCTCGGCGCGGTTTACGAGTACCTGATCCGCGAGTTCGCGGACTCGGCGGGCAAGAAGGGCGGCGAGTTCTACACGCCCCGCCAGGTGGTCAAGCTCATGGTGCGGCTGGTGGACCCGCGGGAAGGGATGGCTGTCTACGACCCGTGCTCGGACTCGGGCGGCATGTTGATCTACGCCCGCGACCACGTGGCCGACAACGGCGGCGATCCCCGCAATCTGGTCCTCGCGGGCCAGGAGAACAACGGCACGACGTGGTCGATCTCGAAGATGAACATGCTGCTGCACGGCATCCGCGACGCCGATCTCGCCAACGACGACACGCTCACCAGCCCGAGACACGTCCGCGGCGGCGAACTCCAGCGGTTCGACCGGGTGATCACCAACCCGCCGTTCAGCCAGAACTACGACAAGGCTTCGCTCGCCCATACCGAGCGGTTCCGCTACGGCTACACCCCCGAGGGCGGCAAGAAGGCCGACCTGATGTTCCTCCAGCACATGCTGGCGGTCCTCAAGCGCGACGGCGTCGGCGCCACGGTCATGCCCCACGGCGTGCTGTTCCGCGGCGGCGCCGAAGGGGCCATCCGCCGGAGGCTGATTGAGGAGGACCTCCTCGACACCGTGATCGGGCTCGGCCCGAACCTGTTCTACGGCACCGGCATCCCCGCCGCCATCCTGATCCTGCGCGCCAAGGGCTCCAAGCCTCCCGAGCGTCGCCGCAAGGTGCTGTTCATCAACGCCGATCGCGACTACGGCGAGGGTCGGGCACAGAACCACCTCCGCCCCCGCGACGAGGAGAAGATCACCGCCACCTGCCGGGACTTCGTCGACGTGGACGGCTTCGCGAGGGTCGTCACCATCGACGAGTTGGCCGACAACGACTTCAACTGCAACATCCGCCGCTACGCCGACAACGTCCCACCACCCGAACCGAATCCGAATTGGCGACGTGGACGAAATGGGCTCTTCCTCGGGCTCAGGGACGAGGCGCAGCGAGCAGCGGAGTTTTCGGTTCCCGAACGGCGCACGGGTTGGCCCCGCGCTAGCCGATGAATCCGCTTGGAGTTCTTGTCGCAGCCAACAAGCCGGACTGCGGGGCGGAGTCAGCGCACTCGTAGACGGTGCGGCGCCGCTCTCCTCGCGGGCCAGCAGGCTCGGCACCGGTTCCACCGACGGGCGCTCGGAGGTCTCGAACGAGCCCTGAAACGGCATGCTTCATCCATGGCAGACCGACTTCAGTCGTGCTACCGCGAGGTCAACGTCACCGACTGGCGACTGGTCGGCGAGGAGGTGCTGGGCACGAAGCCGAAGCGATGGCGCGCTGATCCCCAAACTGGAGAGCAATGGCTTCTGAAAGACGCCACCTACAGTCGCCCAGCCGACGGCACCAGCTATCGGAAGGGCGACGACTGGGCCGAGCGCATCGCCACCGGCGTTGCCGAGCGGCTGGAACTTCCGGCAGCCCAGACCGAACTCGCAGTCGACACGCGCGGCGACGAGACCTGCCTCGGAGTGATCAGCCGCGACATGCGCACCCCCGAGGAGGACCTGCTCCACGGCAACGAACTACTCAAGGATCCGCCCGTGGGCCGTGGTCGTTCCGGGTACACCCTGGAGGCAGTACGCGAGGCACTGCAGGGCGTGCGACCCCCGACCGGCATCCCGGAGGCGTTCACGGCATGGGATGTCTTCGTCGGCTATCTGGTCCTCGATGCCGTGATCGGCAACACCGACCGCCACGAGGAGAACTGGGCGGTGCTCCGTCGGGGCGAGCTTCTGAAGCTCGCCCCAAGCTTCGATCACGCCTCGAGCCTGGGGTTCCTGTGGAGCGACTCGGCGAGGGAGGCTCGGCTCGCAACACGCGACCGCGGCTACACCGTTGAAGCGTGGGCGGAGAAAGCCAGGTCCTGGTTTGCGGGACGCCCGGATGTGCTGGATGTCGCGGTCGCCGCGCTGGAAATGTCGAGCAGTCACACTCGCAGCCGCTGGCTTGACCGATGTCAAGACGCCGACCGGCTCGTGGAACCGATCTGGTACGTGCCCAGCCATCGAATGTCGCGCACGGCAGGCGAGTTCGCCGAACGACTCGTTCGCCACAACCGAAGACGTCTGGTGGTTGGCTGACTTCCGCTACTGTGGAGTTACTGGCACTTGCCTGCCTGTCACACCTGCCTCGTAGGGTGCACCGCATGACCGAGCACACCGAGCGTCGCCTCTACGCCGCGTGGCGGCACCCGGAGGGACTGATCCGCCCCGTCGGGATGCTCACCCGTCGCATCGTGGACTCGCAGGAGTCATACCGGTTTGTCTACCTCAAGGTGGCGGAGCAACTCGACGGGTTCGAGCTACTGCCGGGACTTCCCGACCTGCACCGGATCTATGAGAGCGACCACCTGTTCCCCGTGTTCCGCAACCGGCAGATGCCACGGCGCCGACCGGACTACGGCGACTACCTCGCGAGGCTCGACCTCGACATCGATACCGATCCCTTCGAGGTGATGGCCCGCAGCGAAGGCCGCCGGATGACCGACCGCATCGAGGTGTTCGCGCACCCGGACAGAACCTCTGATGGCGGACTCACCACGCTGTTCTTCGCACGCGGCATCCGCCACATCGATGGGGCGGTCGCGGCGGTCGCCGAGGTTGCCGCAGGCGACGCCCTGGACCTGGTCGACGAACCCGACAATCCGGTCAACCCCAGAGCCGTGCTGCTGAACTCCCGTACCGGTGGTCGAGTCGGCTGGGTGCCGGACTACCTGGTCACGACGATCCACGAATTGCGCGAATACCCCGACGCCGATGTTCGTATCGTCGCCGAGCACGTCAACGGACCGAACGCGGCGCCGCACATGCGACTGCTGTGCAAACTGCGCGCACCCTGGCCCGACGGCTACGAGCCGCTGTCGGCGCCGGAGTTCCAACCCATCGCGACCTGACAGCTATCCGATTGCTCCGAGCCGTTGGGCTCTTCGGATAGGCCGAGATACCTGCTCTCGGCAATAGCCGTACATCAATCCCGATTCCGGAGGCCATCACTCCCGCCACCGCGGACCCGCTCCCCGCTAGTGTCCGAAGAGCCGGATTCCTGGTGATCGCCGGGCTTGGTGACATCCATGGCAATCACGAGAATCTTGCGCGCTTCGTCTGGTGTCAGGGTGCCCCTCAATTGCTGTTCCAGTTCCGTCGGTGTGGCGGGGCGCGAGCCATCGGGGTCGCGTTTGGTCGCGGCGGTGCCGAACCATAGGACCAGGTAGATGCCGTATCCCTCTGTAGCGGGGTCGGTCGTGTAACTGGGGATGAGCTGGGTCCTCAGCGCACTCCATAGGTTGGGGTCAGAGTTCCTCTTGATCTCGACGGGGATGTTGAGTCCGCTGCAGGAGGCGCGGATATCGGCTCGCCTGTCAACTGCGTACTGGCCCTCCGGTACCGCATCAACCTCGGGAGGCAGGCGTGTCTGCAGAGCCGCGAGCACCGCGTCGCGACAGGAGTTCTCCACCTTGGGCGTGCGCCGCTGATCGTCGTGGTCCTTGTCCCAGAACGGCCGCCACCCGTCGCAATTGCCGCCTCGGACATCTGCCGCGATGTCGGCGAGGCGGTGGGCCAGCAGAGCGGCCAGGTCCGCAGCGTTCGCGGGTGCTCGGTTGTCGAGTGTGCGCTGGATCCGATCGACGATCGCATGCCTGTACGACGCGTCCCGATTGCCGATGCGGTGGCGACCCCTGGACCATTTCAGATCACCGTGCCATGCGGCCAATCGGGG
>JAPONU010000558.1 GCA_026713745.1 bacterium | reverse complement strand
GGTCCGCTGAGAGCTGGGAGCGCCACGGCGTCCATGTCCGACATCACCCTTCTTCGACAGCGAAGGCAACACGGTCTGCTGAGAGCGCCGATTCCCGAGCGCAGTGCCGCGGTGCGATAGTTACCGCTGAACCGACGACACTAGGAGAGGGCCGAGCAATGCCGCTGCACATCCATTCCGTCATTCCGGCGGAAGCCGGAATCCACCCTCCAGCGGGTCCGGCTGCATCCGCGGCCGACCGCTCGGCAGAATCCCCCGAGGAGATCCAAGGCCATGTCTGAAACCGGCGCCCGACTCATCGACACGCACCTCCACCAGTGGGATCTCGACCAGTGCGCCTACGAGTGGCTGGACGCCGACCTGCCGCCGGTGTTCCAGCAACTGCGGCGGACGTTTCTCGTCGACGAGGCCCGGGAACACATCGAGGCCACGGGCGTGACCGAGGCGATCCTGGTGCAGGCGGAGAACAGCCTCGCCGACACCGAGGCCATGCTCGCCGTTGCGGCGGGTAACAACCGGGTCACCGCGGTGGTCGGCTGGTTCGACCTGCTCGACCCCGAGGGGGCGTCGGCCACACTGGACGCCCTGGCGGCCTCCGGGCCGGTCGTGGGGATCCGCCACCTCATCCACGACGAACCCGACCCCGACTGGGTGCTGCAGCCGGCGGTCGCCGAGAGCCTCGGCGTCCTGGCGGAACACGGGATGGCCTACGACTTCGTGGGGGTGCAGCTGCGGCACTTGGAGCACGTCCCCACGCTGGCAAGCGCTGTCGGCGACCTCCGCATCGTGATCGACCACCTCAACAAGCCGCCCATCGGCACCGACGACTACCCCCGCTGGGTGGAGTTGATGCGTGCCGCGGCGAGCTTCCCGAACGTGTACGCCAAGGTCTCGGGCCTGCACAACGTCACCCCGCAACCCGACTGGACGCCGGACGACCTGCGCGGCGCCTTCGACGTGGCGTTCGAGGCATTCGGCTCGGGGCGCCTGATGTTCGGCAGCGACTGGCCCGTGTGCAACATCGGCGGCGGCTACCGGCGCCAGGTGGAGGCCTTCGAGGCGCTCATCGCCCCGCTGGACGCCGAGGACACCGAGGACCTGCGCCGGCGATCGGCCTGCCGGGCCTACGGCCTGGCCTGACGGCGATTCCAAGAGAGTGACTGCTGAGACGTGCTGCACGTGACCTCCCCCGTCATTCCGGCGAAGGCCGGAATCCAGTTCAGAGCAAGCGCGCCAGATCTCGCGACGACAGGTGCAGCACGCTGCCGAACAAAGGAGGGCCCCGCATGTCTGGTCCGCGAGTAGCAGTCGGCGGGATCTTGACCGAATGCAACGACTTCGGCGGCCAGCCGATCGACGTGGCCGCCTTCGAGCGCTTCGAACTCCGCTACGGCGACGACGTGCTGGAGGTGGCGGGGGGCGTGATGGGCGGGATGCTGGAGGTCCTGGCCGAACGCGAGGCCACACCGGTGCCCCTGCTGTTCGCCTCGACCAGCCCGGGCGGTCCGCTGACCGACGAGTGCTACGGGACACTGCGCCGTGACCTGCTGACGGCCCTCAAGCGGGTCATCCCGGTGGATGCGGTACTGCTGGCACTGCACGGCGCCGCCGTCTCCGAGACCGTCCACGACATCGAGGGTGACCTGCTGGCGGCCGCCCGGGCGCTGGTCGGCCCCGGCGTGCCCATCGTCGCCACCCTGGACCTGCACGCGCACGTCACCGAGGCGATGGTGACCAACGCCGACGGCCTCGTGGCCTGGGAGACGTACCCCCACCGCGACAGCTACACCACGGGCCGCCGTGGCGCCGCGCTGGTGGTCGACGCCGCCGTCGGCGCGGCAACCCCGACGATGGTCATGGCCAAGGTGCCGGTGCTTACCGGAGCGGTGTACGGCTCCACCGAGGGCGAGGGTCCGTTCGCCGACATGATGCGCAAGGCGAAGCGGCTCGAGGCGCGCCCGGACGTCCTGTCGACGAGCATGTTCCTGGTCCATCCCTTCATCGATCGTCCCGGAATGGGCAGC
>JAPONU010000557.1 GCA_026713745.1 bacterium | reverse complement strand
GGGTTGCGCCGCAATCCACCGCGTCCGCAGGCCGATGTCCCGGTACGCCACCATCAGGTCCTCGCACTCCCGCCCGTAGCGCTCGTTCACCCGCCCCACCGCAGCCGCGTCCACACTCACCGGCAACGCCGCACGCGCATCAGAAGTGATGTGCGACGCCGCCAGCAACGCCGCCGGGAAATGCTCCGACCCCGCCACCTCACCCGCATCATCGGTGATCGAACTCCACGCCAGCCAGAACGCCACCCCCGCCAGTCCCGCCGCCGCACCGATGATCATGACCCACTCCAACGTCACCAACCCACACACACCCCGACCGCGGTGCCGGGGCGCCGACCCCCGCCGCACCACTAGCCGAAACAACCGGAGCGGGCAACCAAGACCCCCCCCCCGCAAACCGCCGACGACGCCCCTCATCTCAAACCCCACCAAGACAACACGACCACACCCGGCGGGAAACCTCCACCGGATGGATCCCGGCCCTGCCGGAACGACGCGCCGCACGCCGCCTGCCGTCCAAGTCGTTCGGCCGACGCTCCCCTCAACCGGGGATCATCGCCCTCCTGTTCAACAGACACTCCGCGACCTTATGAGACGGGGCCGGATATCGACAATGATATTCCGTCCCGAGCGAATAGAGAAACCTCCACGCGCCCCCGCAATCCTCGACCCGTTCGGCGCCGAGGCCCGCGCCGAACGGGTCGAGGCCGAACTGGCGGCGCTCCGCAGGCGCCTCGACGCGTACCCGCCGCCACCCTCCGGCGACCGCCGGCTCCGACGCATCGACCACTGGCCGCGCCACAGCGACCGCCCAAGCCCGCGCCGTTCGGCAAGCCGCGCCGGTGGTGCCCGCGGTCGGGGCCTCAGTCGCCGCCGACCACCTCGCAGGAGGCCTCGTCGGCGTCACCGATCGGCCGAGGGCTGCCGGCCACGGCGTCGTGCCACTCGAACTCCAGATCGAGACCCCTGTAGATGATCGCGAGCTGGTTGCACCGGGTGCCGTAGTCATCGTTCAGGGACGATTCGTTGCCGGGACCGGTGGCCGACAGCTTGGCGCGGGCCTTGTCGGTGATCGAGTCGGCATCGAGTCGGGCGGCCTTGTGGCGGGGGTGCTCGGCGGCGATGTCCCCGGCGGTCTCGGAGATCGCCGCGCTGACCAGCACGACGGCGAGAGCGGCGAGGCCGGCCACGGCGGCGACGATCAGCAGCCAGGAAAGAGTCGTCAGCCCGCGGTCGTCGGCGCGTGGCGCGGGCGGGCTCCCCCGGCGGGAACGACCACGCCAGGAAAGAGTCGTCAGCCCGCGGTCGTCGGCGCTCCGGATGCGAGGACGACTTCCTCCCTCAGCGTCTCCGGGACGCCCGACGGCGCGCCCGATCGTGCCGAGCGGTTCGCCTCGCCCCATCACCGCCATCCCCTCGCCGACCGTTCCCGGCGGCGGACGCTAGCCGAGTCGGGCCTCGTGCCGGCGCGTTGCGCGCCACCTCGGCCCACCGGCCGACGCCGGAGCCCGCGCCGACCGGCACAAGGCCGCGCCGAGGACCCTCCACCGGAGCCCGCGCCGACCGGCCAACCGCCTCCTAGATGCGGTGGATCAGATGACCGCGGTCACCGCGGGGATGGTCGGCCGGCGCCTGCGGGCAGGCTGCGGGCCGGCTATGGGGACTTCCCGTTCCTGAGATGATCGAGAATGGCGGCGATCCCGGCTTCAATGACATCGAACCGCTTGTCATGACCAGCCAGATGCTCCTCGATCGCATCGAACCGCTTGTCATGACCAGCCAGATGCTCCTCGATCGCATCGAACCGCTTGTCATGACCATCCAGACGCTCCTCGATCGCATCGAACCGCCTGTCATGACCAGCCAGACGCGCTTCGATCCCATCCAGACGCGCTTCGATCGCATCGAACCGCTTGTCATGACCAGCCAGATGCTCCTCGATCGCATCGAACCGCTTGTCATGACCATCGAACCGCTTGTCATGACCATCCAGACGCTCTTCGATCCGGTCCAACCGCCCCAAGATCTCGGGAATCTTGTCGAGTTTCTTGTCGTGCTCGCCGAGTTGCCGGTATATGGGGACGAGCGCCTCGTTCAAGATGCTCTTCAGGATCTCTTCAGTGACATAGGCCGGCTCGCTCATTGAACCCCACTCTCGCAATTAGATGTTCGTGCCAACAACTGTAGCGCCGGTCCCCCCGCTGACAGCGGTGACTCGGGTGAGGGGATGCCGCCGCCGGCGGTCATGACGACATGGGCGTGGCGCAGGTGCCGGGCAACCGTCCCGACCGCCACCGCGGCGCCGGCGGCGACGCTGATCGCCGAGCTGCTCGACGTTCCCCGTGCCCGGCGCCGATCGAGGGTCGCCGTCCGGGTGACCGAGGTGCGGCACGGCCTGCCGTGGCGGCCATCGGTTGGCGTGTCTGTCGGTTGTCTCATTGAGTCTGATGCTATCCGGTGTGTTGCCACCGGTGGTGGCCGCGTGGTAGTGTCGGGGTTGTGATCGAGGGCGCACACGACGCCGCCGTGGTGGTGGCCGACCCTCCCGAGGAGGAGATCCACTACCCGTGGGGGGAGCCCGTGCCCGAGGGGATGCGACACTGGCGCCAGTGCGCCGACGTGGC
>JAPONU010000556.1 GCA_026713745.1 bacterium | reverse complement strand
TCGGGAAGCGCGGTGGCTTCTTCGTACCTGTCCTCGTCGGGGACGTACACCATCTCGCCGAAGGTGACGGCCCTCACCCCGGTCTCGGTGCTGAACCGTTCGACGATCGCCTGGGCGTCGTAGGGGCCGTAGAACGGTTTGCCCGTCGAGTCCACTCCGGGACTGGCATGGTCACGGCCGACGATGAGGTGGTTGGCGCCGTAGTTGCGCCGGATGATGGCGTGCCAGAGCGCCTCGCGGGGTCCGGCGAGCCTCATCGCCAGCGGCAAGAGCGACAGGAGCACCCTGTCGGGCTCGTAGTGGTGCCGGGTAAGCGCCTCGTAGGTGCGGACGCGCGTGTAGTGGTCCACGTCCCCGGGCTTGGTGAGGCCGACCACGGGGTGCAGCAGGAGGACGCCGTCAACTCGGGCGGCGGCCCGCTTGGTGAGTTCCTCGTGGGCCCGGTGAAGCGGGTTCCGGGTCTGGAAGGCCACCACGTTCGGGTGGCCGTAGCCGACCAGGGTGGCGCGCGTCGCTGCCGGGGTCTTGCGCAACGCCGAGAAGTCCTGGTGCGGCGGGGTCTGCAGCACCCGCAGCGGGCCGGAGATGTTGACCCTGCCCCAGCGGTGCATCTCCGACACGAGGGGATGCCGCACGTCGTGGGTACCGAAGACCTCCCCGGCTACCTCGTCGAGGTCCCACTCGTAAGCCTCCTGGACGGTCATGACTGCCAGCAGCTCGTTGCGTGAGTCGCGCAGCGCCACGTCGCCGTCGAGCCCGATGGACGACGGATCGTCGACCGGCAACGTCACCGGTATCGGGAAGAGCGTGCCGTCGCCGAGGCGCATCTCGCCGACGGTTCTCCGGTGGTCGTCGTGCCCCATGAACCGGTCGAGGGGCGAGAACGCGCCGGTGGCGAGGAGCTCGAGATCGCAGGTGGCCCGGTCCGACAGTTGGATGCTGGGAAGGCCGCCGGCGCGGGCCTTCAGATCGGCGGCCTGCTCCGGCGGGACGATCAGGTCGACCAACTTCCCGCCGTAGGGCGAAATGAGTGCGGGCTTGTCGCTCAGGGTTGTCAGTCTCGCGCCTTCCAGGCTCGCGCACGGTCCACAGGGTTGTTCTAGCCGAAACCGCCCCGGCAATGACCATTCCAAGATCACAACGCCATCTCCGATGCTCCGCCAGAACGGCTGCAGAGCAGGCACATGTCGTTGATGTCGGTTCCCCCGCCGTGTTCCCAGCGCCCGACGTGGTGGGCCTGGCACCAGTTGGGCGAGACGGCGCAGCCCACGCAGCCCACGCAGCCCACGCAGCCCTTGTCCCGGGCGGCGAGCACTGAACGCTGGTGCTTGGTGGCGTGCCGGCGGCCCCGGCCCAGCCACAGCGGCCGGCTCTTCTGGTCGAAGATGGCCGGCACGATGTTGGCGTCGCACGCCGGCCGGAGCAGTTCCTCCTCGTCGTCGCCGCTGCGCTCGTTGACATGATCGATATATCGATTTGACCCAAGACCGCGCAGAACCAGGGCTCTGTGTCGGCAGCCACCGAGCCACCTACCGCGCTCACGCAGTCAGCTCTCGGCCTCGGAGGGTGCGCGGAC
>JAPONU010000555.1 GCA_026713745.1 bacterium | reverse complement strand
CGGATTCTCGATGCAATGGACGATCTCGGCATGCGGGTCGATCAACCGCACCGCCAGTCTGCCCGTACCGGCGGCGGCGGGCCGGGGGGCTGTGCCGCTGCTGCGGTGGCGCGCGTGCGGGGGCGCGGGTGGGGGCGGCGGGGGAGGGGGGGGGGGGGCGGAGAAAACGGGGGGGGGGGGGGCGGGGGGGGGGGGGGCGGCGTACCGTTGCCGCCGCCCGCCCCGCCGCCGCCCCCGGGCCCCCCCCGCCCGGACCGCGCCCGGCCCCCGCCCGGACTTGGCGCTAGGCGGTCGTGACCGGGAGCCAGGCTGGGCGGGTCTGCTCGAAGGCCGTGATGGCCTCCGCGTGGCGGAGGGTGATGGCGATGTCGTCGAGGCCGCCGAGGAGGCGCTCCTGGACGGCGTCGGCGAGGGGGAACGGGGCGGCGAGGCCGGCGGCAGGGGCCTCAACAGTGCGGTTCTCCACGTCGATACGCATCACGAGGGTGTGGTCGGCCAGGACGGCGTCCAGCAGCGCTCGGGCGAAGTCGGCGTCGACCGCGGCGGTCACCAAGCCGCACTTGGCGGAGTTGTTGCGGAAGATGTCGCCGAAGCGGGGGGCGATCACCGCCCGGAAACCGTACTGCTGGATGGCCCACACGGCGTGCTCGCGGGACGAGCCGGTGCCGAAATTGGGCCCCGCCACCAGGATCTCGGCGCCGGCGTGGCGCTCGTCGTTCAGGACGAAGCCGGGGTCCTCGCGCCACGACGAGAACAGGCCCTCGCCGAAGCCGGTGCGCTCCACCCGCTTCAGCCAGTGGCTGGGGATGATCTGGTCGGTGTCCACGTCGGAGCGGTCCAGCGGCAGCGCCCGGCTCTCCACGATCCGCACGGGTTCCATCGATGCTCCTCTCTCAGCCCGCGCCGCTGCCGGCCACAGCCGAAGGCCGGGTCGCGAGGCCCTGGATCCCGACCTTCGCCGGGATGACGAGGAACGCCGGGATGACCGGGAGGCGCGTGCGTGGCGGGACTCGGCGGGGCACCGGGATTCAGTCCAGGTCGGCGGGGGCGGCGAAGTGGCCCGCGACCGCGGTTGCGGCAGCCACCGCCGGCGACACCAGGTGGGTGCGTCCGCCCCGCCCCTGGCGCCCCTCGAAGTTGCGGTTGCTGGTACTGGCGCAGCGCTCTCCGGCGGAGATCTTGTCGGGGTTCATGCCCAGGCACATGGAGCAGCCGGGCTCCCGCCAGTCGAAGCCGGCCGCCAGCAGGATCTCGTGCAGCCCCTCGGCCTCGGCCTGGCGTTTCACCTGCGCCGAGCCGGGCACCACCAGGGTGCGCATGCCCGGCGCAACCCGCCGGCCCGCCACGACCTCGGCGACGGTGCGCAGGTCCTCGATGCGGCTGTTGGTGCACGAGCCGATGAACACGGTGTCGACGGGGATGTCCCGGATGGGCGTGCCCGCGGCCAGGCCCATGTACTCCAGGGCACGGGCGGCGGCCTCCCGACCGGCGGCGTCGGCAGCCCCGTCGGGGGCGGGCACGGCGCCGTCGAGGGGCGCCACGTGGCCCGGGTTGGTGCCCCAGGTGACGTGCGGCGGGATGTCGGCGCCGTCGACGTGCACCTCGGTGTCGAAGCTCGCCCCCGGGTCGGTGCGCAGCGTGCGCCAATGGTCCACGGCGATGTCCCAGGCGGCGCCGGCGGGGGCGTGGGGCCGGCCCTGCAGGTAGGCGAAGGTGGTGTCGTCGGGGGCGACGAGACCGGCCCGGGCGCCCGCCTCGATCGACATGTTGCAGACCGTCATGCGGCCCTCCATCGACATGGCCTCGATGACGGCGCCCCGGTACTCGATGACCGAGCCGATGCCGCCGCCGGTGCCGATGCGCCCGATGATCGACAGGATGACGTCCTTGGGGCCCGAGCCGGCCGGCAGCTCGCCGTCGACGGTGACCGCCATGGTGCGGGGGCGGGCCTGCGGCAGGGTCTGGGTGGCGAGTACGTGCTCCACCTCGCTGGTGCCGATGCCGAAGGCGAGCGCCCCGAAGGCCCCGTGGGTGGAGGTGTGGCTGTCGCCGCAGACCACGGTGGTGCCCGGCAGGGTGAGGCCCAGCTCGGGGCCGATGACGTGCACGATGCCCTGGCGGTCGTGGCCCATGGGGTACAGCGGCACGCCGAATTCGGCGCAGTTGGCCCGCAGCGACTCCAGCTGGCGGCGCGACACGGCGTCGGCCACCGGGCCGCTGATGTCGGTGGTGGGCACGTTGTGGTCCTCGGTGGCCACGGTGAGGTCGGGGCGGCGCAGCGGCCGGCCGGCCATGCGCAGGCCGTCGAAAGCCTGCGGGGAGGTGACCTCGTGGACGAGATGCAGGTCGATGAACAGGATGTCGGTGCCGTCGTCGCCGGCGTGGACGACGTGGGCGTCCCAGACCTTCTCGCTGAGCGTGCGAGCGGTGGCCGGAGCCATCAGGTTCGGTCCTCGACGGTCTCCACGGCCACGACGGCGACCTCCACCTGCCCGGCGGGCGCCTTGTAGTGGACCACGTCACCGGCCCGGGCGCCGATCATGGCCCTGCCGAGCGGCGAGGACGGCGACACGACGTCGTAGTCCTCGTGGCGCTCCTCGATGCTGCCGATGAGGTAGCGCTCGGTGCCGTCGTCGCCGTCGAACCGCAGGTCCACGAGCGATCCCACGGCGGCGAGGCCACTGGGGCCGTCGCCGGGGGACACCACCACCGCGTTGTCCAGCAGCGCCTGGATCTGCTGGATGCGGCCCTGCATCTTGCCCTTCTCCTCGCGGGCGGCGTGGTAGTCGCCGTTCTCGGAGAGGTCGCCGAGCGCCCGTGCGGCGGCGATCTGCGCTGTGATCTCCTCGTTGGCCGGCCCGGTGAGGTGGGCGAACTCCTCCTGCAGCCGCTCGTAGGCGGCGCGGGTCAACTGGGGCGCGTTCATCACAACAGGGTACTGACCAGCACTCCAGACCGGCCCGGCCGCTGCTCACTGGATTCCGGCCTGCGCCGGAATGACGCACGGAGGAGACCAGGGCGGGGACGCCGGGGGGCGGCGCCGGATCGATTTCGCCGGACGATCCGCCGACGGCCACCGGCGGCCCCGACCGGACAGCCGCAGACCACCTGGGCTGGGCACTACTCGCGAACCGCCCGGTAGATTGTTCGCATGACAACGCATCGCATCGGAGTTCTGGCAGGCGACGGCATCGGCCCCGAGGTGATCGCCGAGGGCCTCAAGGTCATCGAGGCCGCCGGCGTGACCTTCGAGACGGTGGACTACGACCTCGGCGGCGGGCGCTACCTGCGCGACGGCACCGTGCTGCCCGACAGCGTCATGGAGGAGTGGAAGGGCCTCGACGCCATCTACGTCGGCGCCGTGGGCACCCCCGACGTGCCGCCCGGCGTGCTGGAGCGGGGTCTGTTGCTGCGGATGCGCTTCGAGCTGGACCTGTACATCAACCTGCGCCCCTTCCGGCTGCCCGAGCGGAACATCGACATGGCGGTCATCAGGGAGAACACCGAGGGCGCCTACGCCGGCGAGGGTGGCTTCCTGCGCAAGGGCACCCCGCACGAGATCGTCACCCAGGGATCGGTGAACACCCGCATGGGCGTGGAGCGGGCCATCCGGTTCGGCTTCGAACTGGCGTCCAAGCGGCGCCGCCACGTGACGCTGGTGCACAAGACCAACGTGATGACCTACTCCGGCGACCTGTGGTACCGCGCCTTCGAGGAGGTCGCCTCGGAGTACCCCGGCTACGGCACCGCCTACAACCACGTGGACGCCGCCTGCATCTACTTCGTGGACTCGCCGGACCGCTACGACGTGGTCGTGACCGACAACCTGTTCGGCGACATCCTCACCGACCTGGGCGGGGCGGTCAGCGGCGGCATCGGCAAGGCCGCCTCGGCGAACCTGAACGCGGCCGGCACCGGGCCGTCGATGTTCGAGCCGGTGCACGGCTCGGCCCCCGACATCGCCGGGCAGGGCATCGCGGACCCCAGCGCGGCGATCCTGTCGGCGGCGATGATGCTGGACCACCT
>JAPONU010000554.1 GCA_026713745.1 bacterium | reverse complement strand
TCACCGCCGCCGACGGGGTGAGCCTCGACCTGCACAGCGACGAGGTGCTGGCGGTCGTGGGCGAGTCGGGCTGCGGGAAGACGATGCTGGCGCTGTCGATCCTGGGCCTGCTGCCCCGCCGCACCGGGCGCATCACCGGCGGGCGGGTGCTGTTCAGGGGCGAGGACCTCGTCGGCGCGACGCCGGAGCGCCTGCGGGAGATCAGGGGAGCCGAGATCGCCATGATCTTCCAGGACGCCCTCACCGGGCTGCACCCGCTGCGGCGCGTCGGCGACCAGATCGCCGAGACCATCCGGGCCCACGAGCCCGTGCGGCGGGCGGCGGCGCGGCGGCGGGCCACCGAGCTGCTGGACCTCGTCGGCATCCCGGCGCCGGATCGGCGGGCCGCGTCGTTCCCCCACGAGCTGTCCGGCGGCATGCGCCAGCGTGTGATGATCGCCATGTCGGTGGCGCTGGACCCTGCCGTGCTGATCGCCGATGAGCCCACGACAGCGCTGGACGTGACCGTGCAGGCGCAGGTCATGGAGACCCTGGCGTCGATCAGCGGTGACCTCAGCGGCTCGATCCTGCTGATCACCCACGATTTCGGCGTTGTCGCCGGGTTCGCCGACCGGGTGGCGGTGATGTACGCCGGCAGGCTCGTGGAGCAGGGCCCCGTGGCCGAGGTGTATGCCCGCCCCCGCCACCCGTACACGGCAGGGCTGCTGGCATCCATGCCCCGCATCGACGACGTTCCCGGGCGCCTCGAACGCATCGCCGGCACCCCGCCGAGCCTCATCTCACCCCCGCCGGGGTGCCGGTTCGCGCCGCGCTGCGGATTCGCCACCGACCTTTGCCGGGAGTCGTCGCCCGAGACGCGGCTCTGGCCGCCCGACGGTGCCGCGACGGTGGCCTGCCACCACGCCGAGCACCTCGGAGGCGACTGATCGATGGCCGGCTCCTCGCCAGCCGAACCGTCCCGCCCGCCCGGCGCCGGACCCGACCCGCGGGCGGCGGCCCCCGCCCCGCTCCTCGTCGTGGAGGGGCTGGCCAAACACTTCGACTCCCGCGACGGCACCCTCAAGGCCGTCGACGGGGTCTCGTTCTCCCTGGAGGCGGGCGCCACGCTGGGGCTGGTCGGCGAGTCGGGCTGCGGCAAATCGACGACCGCGCGGCTGATCCTGCGCCTCCTGGGGCCGACGGCAGGGTCGGTCCGCTTCCGGGGCCGGGAACTCACCTCCCTTCCCGCCGCTGAGATGCGGCACGTGCGGCGCCACCTGGGCATCGTCTTCCAGGATCCCTACGCCAGCTTGAACCCGCGCATGACGCTGCGGAGCATCGTGGGCGAGGGACTCCGGGTCTGGGAACCGCAGGCCGACATCGGCCGGCGCGTGGCCGGCTTGCTGGAGCGGGTGGGACTCGACCCGGCGTTCGCGCGCCGCTACCCCCACGAGTTGTCCGGTGGGCAACGCCAGCGGGTGGCCATCGCCCGCGCCCTGGCGCCCGGGCCGTCGCTGCTCATCTGCGACGAGCCTGTCTCGGCGCTCGACGTGTCGGTTCAGGCGCAGATCCTGAACCTGCTGGCCGATCTGCGGCGCGACCTACAGCTGACGATCCTGTTCATCTCCCACGACCTGGCCGTGGTGCGTCACGTGTGCGAACGGGTGGCGGTGATGCACCTCGGGCGGATCGTGGAGATCGGCAGCCGCTCGCAGATCTACGGCAACCCCCGCCACCCGTACACAGCGGCGCTGCTGTCGGCGGTACCGGTCCCCGACCCGGCGCAACGGCACGAGCGAGGCCGGGTGCAGTTGGTCGGTGAGATCCCCAGCCCGCTGGACCCACCGTCGGGATGCACCTTCCGCACCCGCTGCCCGCACGCCGCCGAACGCTGCGCCACCGACGAGCCCGAGTTGACTCGGCACGGCGTCGACCACCCTGTGGCCTGCCATTTCGCCGCCGATCTGCCGCTTCGGGCGCAGCCGTAGCAGGCTGGTGGGGTGACCGAGAGCTCCGAGCGCCCTGTGGGCATGCCCACCCGCCAGTCCGGCGCTGCCGAGGTCGGGACGAGAACCGGGCGGCTCTGGTTGGGTGGGCTGCGGGCGCTCTGGGTGTCGCTGCCATGGAGCGTCGGGTGGCTGTTGGGCGAGGCGCTGGACGGCACCTCGGGGACCTTCGCCACGGTGGGCGGTGCAGGCGCCTGGGCGTTGTGGGCGGTGGGCCTCACCGCCCTGCTGGTGCCGCACACCGCCTCGCTGACGGCGCTGCGGATCCTGGCGCCGGGGGTGCTCGCCGCGGCCTGCTGGGCGGCGGCGGTCACCGGGGCGGGAGCGGCCGCTGCGCTGGGCCTCGCCTGTGGAGCTGTGATCGCGGTCGGTGCCTTCTCGCCACTGGTGGGTGACCGGTTCATCGATGCCACCAGCTACGGCCACGAGCGTCGGCTGGCGCTTCGGGCCCCGGCGGTCGTGCTGGTCGGCGTGCTGGCGCCCACCTGGGTGCTGACACTCGGGGGATTGACGTCGGGCCCGCTGCTGTGGGCGGCGGGCCATTGGGTGCTCGGTCCACTCGTGACCGTGGCCGGCGGGCTGGTCGCCGTCGCCGGCATGCGCGCCCTGCACAGCCTGGCCCAGCGCTGGCTGGTGTACGTCCCGGCGGGGCTGGTACTGCACGACCGGCTGGCGCTGGCCGAGCCCACCCTGTTCCGCCGCCCGGTGATCGCCGGTCTCGGCCCGGCACCGGCCGGAAGCGACGCCCGCGACTTCACCGCAGGCGCCGGCGGGCTGCTGTTCGAGCTGCGTCTCACCGAGCCGGTGGCCCTCACGCCGGCCCGCTCCGGCGGCACCCCCGAGAAGGTCGCCGCCCTGCTGGTGGCACCCACCCGCCCGACCGCCGTGATGGCCGAGGCACGCAAGCGCCGCATCCCCACGGCGTCCGTGTGAGGTTGGCCGGTCGCAGGCGCCGCCGGGCACGGCCGGCAGCGTGCCGGACTGGACCGAGCCGGGAACGCGACCTCGCGACCGGTCGGTAGCCCGGCAGTGAGGCCGGGAGAGGCGACTCAGGCGGCTATGGCGCCTCCGAGCACCTCGTCGCCGTCGTAGAACACCACGCTCTGGCCGGGGGCCACCCGCTGCTGGGGCGTCCGCCAGCGCACGAGGTTGCCGTCGAGGGTTGCCGGACGCGGTGCGCCGTGGGCGCTGGTCTGCACCAGCACCGGCCCCTGCGCCGGCCCGGCCGCCCAGATCAGCTCGATCACGGCCTGCTCGTCGGTCAGAAGGCCCGCCCTGTCGCCAACGGTCACCACGCCGCCGGCCACGTCGACCTCGACCGCGTACACCGGGTGTTCCTGCCCGCCCAAGCCGAGACCCTTGCGCTGGCCGAGGGTCACCATCTGCACCGACGGGATCTCCCCGATCTGCCGACCCGAGGCATCGACGACACGGGCGGGAGTCGCCTCCATGCGCTCGGAAAGGAACGAGGCCCGCTCGCCGCGCTGGATGAAGCAGACGTCGGTGCTGTCGGGCTTGGCGGCGGTGCGCAGGCCCAGGTCGCCGGCCAGCGCCCGCACCCGGTCCTTGGTCAGGCCGCCGACCGGCAGCAGCACTCGGGCGAGGGCCTCCTGGCCCAGCATGTAGAGAACGTAGGACTGGTCCTTGGCGGAATCCGCGCCCCTCCCCAGCCGGCGGGTGCCGTCGGGGCGGCGCACCACCCGGGCGTGATGGCCGGTGGCGACTGCGTCGAACCCCAGCGCATCGGCCCGCCGCAGCAGCCTGTCGAACTTGATGTGGCGGTTGCACTCCACGCACGGGTTGGGGGTGCGGCCGGCGGCGTGGTCGGCCACGTACGGGTCCACCACCTTGGCCGAGAAGTCCTCGCCGAAATTGAAGACGTGATGGTCGATGCCCAAGGCGTCGGCCACCCGCCGTGCGTCGATCACGTCGGCCACCGAGCAGCAGCCGGTGTCCGACGGTCCGCCCCACAGCTTCATCGTGACGCCGACCACCTCGTGGCCGTCCTGGGCCAGCAGTGCCGCCGCCACCGAGGAGTCCACGCCGCCGGACATCGCCACCAGAACCTGCATCGGCCGATTCCCGCTCTCGAGCCCTGGTCTACGCCGCTGCCCGACGCAGCTGGGCGACCGCCGGGGGCAGTACGGCCAGCGCCGTCTCGACGTCGGCCTCGCTGCTGGCGGCGCCCAGCGACAGGCGCAGCGAACCCCGGGCCAGCGAGCGCGGGTAGCCCATGGCGGCCAGCACGTGCGATGGGTCCTCGGCGCCGCTGGCGCAGGCCGACGCCGCCGAGGCGTAGACCCCGCCCCGCTCGGCCAGAAACAGGAGAGCCTCGCTCTCGATGCCCTCGAAGCACAGGTGGCAAGAACCCGCCACCTTCGCCGACCGGTCCACCGGTGCGCCCGCCCCTGCGGGCGGATGCACCCCGGTCTCGATCACCCCGCCGATGGCGGCCCGCAGACCGTCGGCGAGACGGTCCCGCAGCCGCCCGGCACGCTGAACGACCTCGCCGCGCCGAGCCAGGGTGACCGCCGCTGCGGTGCCCATCCCCACGATGCCGGCCACGTTCGGGGTGCCGCTGCGCCGCTCGGCCTCCTGACCGCCACCCACGATCTGGGCCTGCAACCGGACGCCGTCACGCACCACCAGGGCGCCCACCCCCTTGGGGCCGCCGAACTTGTGGGCGCTCACCGAGATGAGGTCCGCCGGCGTCGCCAGTGCGGCAACGTCCAACCAGGGGAACGCCTGCACGGCATCGGTGTGTAGCAAGGCACCGGGCGCGTGGCGTGCCATCACCTCGGCCACTTCGGCCAGTGACCACACCACGCCGGTCTCGTTGTTCGCCAGCATGACCGACACCAACCGCACGTCGCCGTCGAGGGCCGCCGCGAGAGCGTCGAGATCCAGCATCCCACCTCGGTCCACGCCCACGACGCGCCCGCCCAACTGCTCCACCGGCCGCAGCACCGCCGGATGCTCGGTGGCGCTGCAGACGACCGTGCCGCCGGAACCGCCGGGGCCGGCCTCGCCGGCGGCGGCACCGAACACCGCCAGATTGTCGCCCTCGGTGCCGCTGCCGCAGAAGACGATCTCGCCGGGCCGGGCGCCCAGCGCCTCAGCCAGGACGTCACGGGCGTCGTCGGTGGCTCGCCGGGCGTCGCGGGCCATGCGGTGCGCCCCGGTGGGGTTGGCGTAGCAGCCGTCGAAGAACTCCCGCATCGCCTCGACGACCTCGGGATGCATCGGCGTGGAGGCTGCGTGGTCGAAGTAGGCGACGGCCATGTCCCCAGGTTAGAAGGAAGCCGGCCCGCCACGGTTGAAGCAGGCGGCCGCGATCGTTCGGATTCCGTCGTTCGCCGGAATGACGGGCCGGGTGGGCCGCCACGACGGGCCGGGTGGGCCGACGGCGTGGCATTCGGCGCGGCGGGCGACAGGCTGGAGTCGTGGAGGAGTACCACCCCCGGACCTACGGTGAGGCGTTCGCCGACGTCTACGACGAGTGGTACTCCGGCGTCACCGACACGGCCGCGTGCGTGGCGGCCGTCGCCCGGCTGGCCGGAGGAGGGCCCGTCCTGGAGATGGGAGCGGGCACGGGGCGCCTGGCCCTGCCGCTGGCCGCGGCCGGCGCAGACGCGTGGGCCCTGGACGCCTCGCAGGCGATGCTGACCACCCTGGTCGCCAAGCCCGGCGGCGAGCGGGTGCGTCCACTGCTCGGCGACATGGCCCGCCCGCCGCTGCGGTCCGGAGCCGGGTTCTCGGTGGTGCTGTGCGCCTTCAACTCGCTATTCAACCTGCCCGACGCTGCGGAGCAACGGCTCTGCCTGCAGGCGGCGGCGGGTCTGCTGGCACCCGCCGGGCGTCTGATCGTGGAGACCTCGCTGCCCGGGACCGGCCACGAACCCGGCGAGACCGAGGGGATCGCCACAGAACCCGGGGAATTCCAGGTCGACAGCGTGGACGTGCGAGCCATCGAGTCCGACCGGGTGGTGCTCAGCGCCTGGCAGCACGATCCGGTGAGCCAGAACATCCGCGGCCAGATGATCGACATCACGGCGGCGGGCATCCGGCTGCGCCCCTGGCAGCTGCACTACCGCACGGCGCCGCAACTGGACGCGGCCGCCCGCGACGCCGGGCTGGAGCTGGTCGAGCGCTGGGCGGACTGGCAGGGCGGGCGCTTCGATCCGGTGCTGTCCACCGAGCAGATCGCCCTCTACCGGCGGCGCCGATGAGACTGCACGTCGAGACCACCATTTCTTCCCCGCCCCCGGCGGTCTGGGCGCACCTCGAGGACATCGCCTCGCACGTCGAATGGATGGCCGACGCGGTGGACATCGACTTCCTGACCACCGAACGCCAGGGCGCCGGCACGCGTTTCGCCTGCCGGACACGGGTGGGGCCGCTGCGCACGACCGACATCATGGAGATCACCGAGTGGTCGCCGCCACGGGTGATGGGGGTGCGCCACCGCGGCGCCGTCTCCGGTGAGGGGCGCTTCGAGTTGGCTACGGCAGGGCAGGCGGGCGAATCCACGACGATGGTCTGGGCCGAGAGCCTGCGGTTCCCGTGGTGGCTGGGCGGGCCGCTCGGAGCCCGACTCGCCCGCCCGGTATTCCGGCGAATCTGGCGGGGCAATCTGGCGCGCCTCAAGAACCGGGTGGAGTCCGCGGCCGACCGTTAGCGGCCCGCGGCGGCCGCGCTCAGAAGATCGGGTCGATCCAGGTCGTGGCAGCCAGCAGGCCCGTGAAGAAGAACAGCCCGGCGAGTCCGAGACCCGCCGTCGAGGCCAGCCAGCGCGGCACCTGGCCGCGGCGATCGGGGGCCAGCAGGACCCAGCTGACCAGCAGACCGCCGACGAGGCCGCCGATGTGGCCGCCGATGGAGATGTTCGGGATCAGGAACGTGGTGATCAGGTTCAGCACCAGCAGGCCCATCACGCCGGAGTCCCTCGCCCGCCGGCCGACGGCCCGCGAAACCATCAGGTGCGCACCCATCAAACCGAACACCGCCCCCGACGCACCGACCGTGACCGCCTGCGGCGACACCAGCAGCGCACCCAGCGAGCCCGCCAGCAGTGCTGCCAGATAGAGCACGATGAACCGAACGATGCCCAGGCTTCGCTCCAGCGGCGCCCCCAGCAGGACCAGCAGCAGCACGTTGAAACCCACGTGGAGGATGTTGGCGTGCAGGAACCCGCTGGTGAGCAGCCGCCACCACTCACCCCCGGCGTCGATCGCCGGTCCCCACAGGGCACCGTTCGCCATGATGTCGCCCAGACCACCGATGCCGCGCCAGACCGACCTCTGGCCGGCGGCCGAGACCACGAACAGCACCAGGTTGGCGGCCGCCAGGGCTCCGGTCAGCACCACGGGGCGCTTGGCGACGTTGAAGGCGGCCGGACCGGAGACCACGACCGGCCGGCTGCGGCGGCGCCGGGGTCCCGCGGCCGGCCGGCCGGCGGCAGTGCCCACGGGCCTCAGGCGGCGGGCCGCCGCCAGGCAGTCGGGACAGTGGAACCCCACGGGGGCGATGATCTGGCAGTCGGGACAGATCGGCCGCTCGCAGCGCTGGCAGCGAACGCCGGCGGGTCGGCTCGTGTGCCGGTAGCAGACCGACTCCGAACCTGCCCGGTCACTCACCCCGTCACCCTACCGGCGGCCGGTGGCCCCTCGGAACGGTACGGTGCCACCCCGTCGCAGGTGGCGGTTAAAGTGTGCGCCGTGAAGCCGAGGAACCTGTGAACGCCGACTCGATTCTCGCCCACCAGGGGGGTTGGGACGAGATCCTCATCATCATCGGCCCGATCGCCGCCATCGTCGGGATCGTCGCACTGGTCCGCCGCCGGTTGCACCGTGAAGCCGAGGAAGCGGCCGGGGAGGATGGCGAGACCGGAGTCCCCTCGGCGTCCCGCGGCGACATCCTGGGCCCCTAACCCTCCGGGAGAGTCGGCGACGCCCCGGTTCTCGGGCCTCTACGTCCCCGGCACCCAGGCGACGTCGGCACCGAGAGACTTCAGCTTGGCCACCAGGTCCTCGTGGCCGCGGCTGATGTGGTGGATGTCGCGCACAGTCGTCTCACCCTCGGCACCCAGTCCTGCCACCACGAGGGCGGCGCCGGCCCTGATGTCGGTCGCCCGAACCGGGGCACCCGAGAGGTGCTCACGGCCCCGCACGATGGCGCAGCGTCCCTCCACGCGGATGTCCGCTCCCATGCGGATCAATTCGCCCACGTAGCGGAAGCGGTTCGCGAACACGTTCTCGGTCACGAGGCCGACGCCTTCGGCGAGGCTCAGCATGGCCACCAGCAGCGGCTGGTAATCGGTGGCGACTCCCGGGTACGGCAGCGTGACGATCTCGGTGGCCCGCAGCCGGTGCGGCGCCATGGCCCACATCCCGCCCTTGATGGTGGAGGTACGCAGGTTCATCTCGCCGAGCTTGTCGCAGAGCATCCGCAGGTGGCCGGGCTGGGCGCCACGCAGGGTGATCTCGCCCCCGGCAATGCCCACCGCCGCCAGGAAGACCGCCGTCTCGATGCGGTCCGGGACGGGGGTGTGATCCACCGGCGCCAGGGGGCCGCCGCCGTTGATGGTGATCGTCGGGCTGCCGGCACCCAGAACTTCGGCACCCATGCGGTTCAGGAACGCCGCCAGGTCGGCGATCTCGGGCTCCCGGGCGGCGTTGTCGATGACCGTGCGACCCTCCGCGGCGGTGGCGGCCATCATGATGTTCTCGGTGGCGCCGACGCTGGGCCACGCCAGGCTCACCTCCTCGCCCTTGAGCACGTCGGCCCGGGCGTGGACGTAGCCGTGGCTCACCTCGACGTCCACGCCGAGACGCTCCAGGGCCGAGAGGTGCATGTCGATGGGGCGGGACCCGAAGTCGTCACCGCCGGGCAGCGCCACCATCGCCTCGCCGCAGCGGGCGAGCAGCGGGCCGAGCACGGCGATGGAAGCCCGCATCCGGCTGACGAGGTCGTAGGAGGCGTGCGGCTCCAGCCGTTCGGGCACATGCACGTGCAGGACGTCGCGGTCGCTGAACGACGTCCGGCAGCCGAAGCTCTCGAGCAATTCGGTCATCGTGGTGACATCGGCGATGCGCGGCACCCGCCGCAGCGTGAAGCGGCCCTCCGCAAGCGTGGTTGCCGCCAGGAGCTTCAGGACGCTGTTCTTTGCCCCGCCGATCTCCAACTCGCCGTGGAGGGGTCCGCCCGGTCGCACGCGGATACCCACCGGCGCGGTGGCCTCCTCGGGCACACCGGGCTCGCCGGCCTTGCGGCGGGCAGTGTCGGGCCGGGCAGTGTCGGGCGCGGGTATGTCCCCGGTGGGATCCATCCCCTCAAGTATGCTCGGCCCATGCCCGGGTCTTCGCGATAGGGGCGCGTTTGCCCCGTGTGACCTGCACCGAAGCGTGCAGCCCGGACGAATTGCAGCGCCTGCTCCGGCCTCGCTCCGATGTCGTGGTCGAGGAGTTGGATCGTTCGGTTCCCGGCACCGGTGAGCCCAGTGGTGGTGCCGCGCACGAGGCCCCGCTGCGGGACATCCCAGCGCCCGAGACCACCTTCCGGGCGATCAGTGGTCCCTTCGCTCACTACCGGCGCACCGTGCACATCCTGGAGCGCCAAGACGAGGAGTTCCTGGTCCGCGAGCACATCTCCTACCGGCTCTCGGTGCCGGTGTGGGGGTGGTTCATGACGCCGCTGGCCAACCGGGAGCTGCGCCGGCCCCGAAGCGACGGCATGCAACCCTTCTGGGCGCCTGCCGAGCGGCTCGACCCCCGGGCCGGGCAGGTCCTCGGGGTCCTGTGCCTGCTGTCTGTGGTGGCCGGCTACCTGGGCACGCTGCTGAGCCAGACCATCACTTTCGCCTTCGACGAGTTCGACGCCGGGCTCGCCACGCAGGGGAACACGCTCACCGCGGTGCGGGTTGGCGTGTTGCTGGCGCTGGCTCTGGTGGCCCTGGCGGATCGCCGCGGGCGGCGACCGGTGCTGCTGTTCAGCGCCGTCGCCGGCTGCGTGGTGGCGGCCGCAGGCGCGGCCTCGGCCGGCGTGTGGACGTACGGCGCCAGCCAGATGGTCTCCCGCAGCCTCTCCACGGCGATGTTCGTGCTGCTGCTGGTGATCGCCGCCGAGGAGGTTCCCGCCGGGGCGCGTGCCTACGCCGTGTCGGTGTTGACACTGTCGGCGGGGCTGGGGTCGGGCATGGTGGTGTGGCTGCTGCCCCTGGCCGATCTGGGGCTGCGCGCCTGGCGCATCCTGTTCCTGGCACCGCTGCTGGCGCTGCCGCTGGTGCTGTTCTGCGCCCGCCGGCTGCCCGAGAGCAGGCGCTTCGCGCCGAGGGAGACTGCCGGTCAGGAGGCCTCGAACCTGGCGCCGGCCCGCGCCGTCTCGCCCGGCGATTCCCAGCGGCGGCGCCGCCGGGCGAGGCGGCTGTTCCTGCTGGGGTGCGGGGCTTTGCTCTTCAGCTTGTTCGCGGCGCCCGCCTCGCAGTTCCTCAACGAGTTCCTGCGCAGCGAGCGGTCGTTCTCGGCCGGCAACATCAGCGTCTTCCAGCTCTCCATCAACACGCCCGCGGCGATCGGGGTGCTCATCGGGGGGCGCTTCTCCGACGTTTGGGGCCGGCGGCGGATCGGCGCCCTGGGACTCGCCGCCGGGGCCGCCTTCACGGTGCTGCGCTACGTGGAGGGCGGCTGGCCGATGTGGATGTGGGGCGTTCTGGCGAGCATCTTCGGCGCCGCCAGCGTCCCGGTGATGGGCGCTTTCGGGGCGGAGCTGTTCGGCACGTCGAATCGTGCCGGCTCCAACGGGCTGATCACGGTCATGGGCGTGATCGGCTCCATGACCGGGCTGCAGATCGTGGGCCGCTTCACCGACGCCGGCGGCGAGTTCGGGCACGTGTTCGCCATGATCGCCGGAGCGCCGCTGGTGGTGGCGCTGCTGATCCTGTTCGTCTTCCCCGAGACCGCCTGGCG
>JAPONU010000553.1 GCA_026713745.1 bacterium | reverse complement strand
CGCGGAACCTTGAAGGAGGCGATGTTGCCCTTGCAGTAGGTGATCAGGTCGCCCTCGGCAACTTCGGCACCGGGCATGAGCTCCACGAAGGCGGCCGGCACCTCCACGTAGCGCTCATCGGGTACGCCCACCACCTGCGCGATCGCCACCGCCTCATGGGTCTGCAGGTACGACTCGATCTCCACGGCGGCCACGTTCTCGCCGCCCACCTTCAGCATGTCCTTGACCCGGCCGAGGTAGCCGACCCGCCCGTCGGCGTCCATCCGCCCGATGTCGCCGGTGTTGAACCAGCCCTCGTCGTCGAAGCACTCCGCCGTCTTGACGGGATCCTTGTAGTAGCCCTCGAAGACGTTGAAGCCCCGGCACCAGATCTCGCCCCGCTCCCAGACCGGCACCACGTCGCCGCCCTCGAAGTCCCGGATCTGCACCTCGATGCCCCGGAAGGGCCGCCCCGAGGTGGTCGAGCGCACCTCCGGCGGGTCGTCGGGGGCGGTGAACGCCACCACGCCGCCGCACTCGGTGAGCCCGTAGGCGTTCATGTGCGCCATGTCTGCCAGCTGCCGGTGGATGTCCTCGAGGGCAGCCGGCGCGGCCACGTTGTTCATGAGGCGGATTCTGCTGAGGGCGGCCGGATCCCAGTCGGGGTGGTTCAGCATGACCGTCGTCACGGTGGGGAACGTCGAGAAGCAGATGGTGGCGCCCTCGTCTCGCAACTGGCCGATGGCCACAGCCGGATCGAAATGGGTGAGCGTCACGTAGGAGGCGCCCGCCTCGATGCAGCCGATGAGCGGCAGGATCGAACTCATGTGGAACAGTGGCAGCGGATCCCAGAACACGTCGCTGTCGGTGAGTTCGAAGCGCTCGCAGCCCACCGAGCTGGTGCGCACGAGCTGCTCGTGGGTCATCGGGCAGCCCTTGGGCTCGGCGGTCGTGCCCGACGTGTAGATCATCATGGCGATGCCGCGCAGAGCCACCCGGCTGCGCAACAGGTGCACGGACTCGAGGCTCACTCCCTCCGCGGCGGCCTCGAAGCCGGCCCGATCGAGCATCCCCGCCGGCGAGGAGCTGCCGAGAAGCACGACGCTGCGCAGCTCGGGGACGGCGTCGAGGCCCAGATCTGCGACATCAGCAGCGTCGGCCAGCCCGGGGATGCAGCCGTGCAGGATCGCCACGTAGTCGGTGTGCTGGTCGATGATGTCGCTGGTCACGAGCAGGCGCAGGTCGGCGTCCCGAGCCAGGTAGGACAGCTCGCGTCCCTTGAAACGGGAGTTGATGGGCACCACGGGAGCACCGATGAGCGCCGCGCCGAACATGACCTCGAGGAAGTCCATGCAGTTGGGCATGAGGATGCCGACGTGGTCACCGGGCCGCACGCCGAGGCCCAGCAGCGACCGTGCCGCCCGCTCGGCCGCCGCAAGCAGCGAGCTGAACGTGTGGCGGGTCTCGGGGAAGACGATCGCGTCGCTGTGGGGATACAGGGCCGCAGCCCGCACGACCAGGTCACCGAACGTGGTGACCTCCACCCACTGCCGTTCTGTGAAGGTCATCGCTGTCTCCTCGGTGCGGCTTCGGCGCTCTGAGATCCTCGTGCAGTTGGCCGCCGCGCCAATCCCTCCGCCGGACACCGGGTTCCGGCTTCCGCCGGAATGACGGGAGAACGGGTTGTGGCGGCGGTCGGTCGGGGCCTTCTCACCCGGCCGGCGTCTGCCCGGGAGAACGTAACTGACGCTGCAGGTCGGCGCTGTCGAACCACTGGCTGAGGCGCCGGATGCGGCCGTCGACCACGTCGAAGAGGTCCACCGCCTCGAAGACGATCTCTGCACCGGTGTCGCTGCGTCCCTCGAAATGGATCTCCGCCACGACGGAGTTGCCGTCGCAGATGAGCCGGGTGGGGATGTCGGAGTGCTCGGGGTAGCGGCCGAAGACGGCGTCGAAGAACGCCACGACCGAATCGACGCCCTGGCGCGGCCGCGACATGCAGGCGGTCAGCTCGATCTCGGGGTGCAGCACCTGGCGCAGCGTGTCGAAGTCCCCGGCGTTGACCGCCGCGAAGTAGCGCTCGACGACAGCACGGGACGACGGCTCCGGCGGCCCGCCCGTCGCGTGCGGTGTGGAGGTGGGCGACGTTGTCATGAGCGGCTCCTCAGGATGTTCTTGACCTCACTCAGCGCCTTGAACGACCAGCCTGCCAGGTCGGGGTCGCCGAACGGCGTGATGTTCCACATGACGAGGTGGCGCAGCCCGGCG
>JAPONU010000552.1 GCA_026713745.1 bacterium | reverse complement strand
TGGACTACACCGACGTGTCGGTGCGCCACGGCCAGACCGACATGATCGGCCGCGGCATGGGCGCGTTCGCCAGCCGGGTCACGGTCATGACCGGCGTGGCCGTCTACATGGCTGCAAGCGAGCTTGCCGCAACCGGCGAACCGGCCGAAGCGACGTTCAACACCGAGCACATGACCTATCCCTACGGTGCCCACGCCGCGGTGGTGCGGGTCGACGCCGGAACCGGCGGGGTGACCGTGGAGCGCTTCGTCGTGGCCTATGACGTGGGCCGGGCGGTGAACCCGATGCTCGTGGAAGGTCAGATCATCGGCGGCGTGGCGCAGGGCATCGGCGGGACCCTCCTCGAACTGTTCAGCTACGACCCCGACGGCCAGCCGCTCGCCACCTCGTTCATGGACTATTTGATGCCCACGATCGCCGAGCAACCGCACGTGGAGGTGCTGTTGAGCGAGGACGCGCCCAGCCCGCTCAATCCCCTCGGGCTCAAGGGTGCCGGCGAGGGTGGCACGACCGCTGCCGGCGCGGCTATCGCCGCGGCCATCGACGAAGCCATCGGACGTCCGGGTGCGGTGACGGAACTGCCCGCCACGCCCGAACTGGTCCGCTCATTGATCCGGGACCGAGCTTCGGAGGCGGCCGCCCCCGTGGAGAGTCCCTGTGGCTCGCGTTGATGTGGGGTTTGGGCTGCTGGTTCAGGTTGTGTTGATCGTGCCACGAGCAGGCCGCGGGTGACCAGTTCTTCGGGTGAGCATCCCCGCGTAGGGTCGACATCTCGATTGGGAGGGGGTCATGTCGGTGACGCAGGAGAGCCCGCCGGCGGGGAGGTGTCGTCGGCCGCATAGATCGTCAAGATCAATTCGGAATCGTCGATCAACCGGTATTGCGGCTCCCTGCCCGAAAGTTCCTTGCTGTTGTCCAAGATGATTGGGACGCCTTCGCCCCGCTTCTCCATGATGTGACTGCGACCGGTGACGAGCCAGTCGTCGCCGGGCACCGCGCACTTCGCCAGAAGGCTGCACAGTGTCTCGTTGCGAGCCGCTTGCCTGTACCGCAATGAATCGACCGACAGCGAGTTAGCGACTGAGCCCGGCGAACACAATTCCAAGCGGTCGTCGAACAAGCGGAGTCTGATCTTCGATCCGTGAATCGAATAGTCGCGGTGTGCGATCGCGTTCGTAACGGCCTCGAAGACCGCGGCCATGTCGTACTGCGGCTTGTCCTGACGTCCCATCGACTTGACCGCTGACGTCTTCATGTTCTTGAAGACGAAGCGACATGCATCCGCAATCTGGAATGCAACCGGTCCGTCGATGTCGCTCGCATCAAGCTGATACGGCTCCGCACCTGATGCGGCCTGAATCGAGCCACCGTGATAGGCGACCGCCTGGATGTAGGCGTTCGGCAACCAGCGCCGCGGCTCGTTGCAGGCAACCAGTACACCCGCCACGGTCGGACGTCGGAGCCCCTCATCGTCGGACGCGACGATTCCGAGTTTCTCGAGGAACGTGACGGCGTCGGCGTCAGAACGAGTGGTTCGGAAAGAGTCGCACAAGACGGTGCTGAGGCTCTCGAGGTTCGCGCCGGCCACAGGCTGCTCATCAAATCTGATGAGGCGAGTCTGGCTACGCTGCTGCAGCATCCGGGCCAGGAAGTCGGTGGACATCCGGCGCTTCGAGTCAACCAGGCGATGGAAGTAGCCGCCCGGGCTGCGATGGATGAACAGGCTCCTGGGGACCTCGACCTTGACGACAGCGACGTGCTTGCCGCTGGCGGTGGAGAGCCGGAGCCTGTCCACCAGCACATTCACAAGGGGGGGATCCAGACAATCCGTGCACGCTTGCCTCACCAAGTCGACCACCGTGTCGAGACGGGACTCGTCGATTCCAAGGACTTCGCGGGTCCGGTCGCTGACGCCCATCACCAGCACGCCGCCCCGGCTGTTGGCGAAGGCGGCCAACTCGTCGGCGAGGCCATCTCTTGACGGCCCGGCCACGCGCTTGCCGGAGAACCGGACCTCCTTGAGTTCGAGATAGGTGCTCTCGCCCAATGCGATCTTGTCAGAGAGTTCCTGGATGCTGTCAAACATCGCTCAAGCTGGAGGCAATCCGCCGGTATCG
>JAPONU010000551.1 GCA_026713745.1 bacterium | reverse complement strand
GCTTTCTTGCTGGATCGCTCGGATTCCGAGCGACTCGGGACGATCCAGCAACGCGGATACCGCTGCCTGCATGTTCTTGTCGGCGACAAGGCAGAACAGATCGGTCATCCCAGTACGCCGCCGGCCAGTAATGCGCCCAGGTCGGTGGTCCCGTGCCAATCGCGTAGTACGGGGTGTTCAATTCCCGATACGACATCGGTACCGCCCTCGTCCGTGCGGGCGACGCAGAGGAGCTGCGACTTGTCGGTCATGCGAGCCACGACCGGTGAGTGTGTCGCGAGCAGGATCTGAGCCCCGTATACCGAGGAGAGAGACTGAAGAACCGTCTCCAGTGCCCGGGGGTGGATTCCATTCTCGGGTTCCTCGATGAGGAACAGCCCGGTCAAGTCCGGCAGGTACGCGAGCAGGGTTAGCGCCAACAGTCTGAGCGTGCCGTCTGAGATCAGCCAAGAGGGCGCTTCCAGGCCGTTCCGGTACCGGAGCATCAAGTAGCGGTGGCGGTCCTCCGGACGTTCTTGTGTTGTGACACCAACTACGTCAGGAAGCGCTTCGGAGATGTGCCCGACCCACCGCCGAAACGACTCGGGATGACTGGTTTCGAGTGCATGCACCACATGGGGGAGGTTCGAGCCATCGGGAAGGAATTCTTTCGGGTCCAACGGCGGAGCAGGACGGCGCATGTCTTCGCCTGACAGCACGATCCGCTGAACGTCCCGCAGTGCTTCCCGGAACCAGACGGCCACGGGGAATCGTTGCTCGTCCGCAGGCAGGGCGGCCAGCGCGGAATCCTCGACCCCGATGCGGAATTGACTCCTCCACTTCGTCGTCTCGGACTGGAACATCACCGCTTCAGGAAACTCGCCCCGGGAGACCACTTTCTTCCAGCCGGCGGGAGCTTTCCTGCGCAATGCTCGAACGATGGAATTCGGGGTTTCGATCATCTGCGGGAAGAGCGTTCGTTGAGATGCCCCAACTGGCGACGCTCCGGCATCCTGCTTGAGCCAGAGCGTCTCTACCGTGAGCCGCGGGGCGTGCGACACATCGACCGCCATCTCGTAGCGGCACGCGGCGTGGCTGCCGTTCTTGAGGTTTGATCGAATCGTCTCGGGAATCGCCATCTCAACTGCCATCTCGAACGTGTTCCCGCGAGTCATCCAGACGAGGTCTCGCCCATCGGTGGCTCGTAGTGGAATCCCGAGACGCCAGTCGCCGCGGATCGCGGTTACCAGATCGGCATCGAGCAGATCGCCGAGGAATGCGACGACGTCGAGAAGGTTGGACTT
The DNA here is from genome assembly GCA_026713745.1 of bacterium. Classification (GTDB taxonomy): domain Bacteria; phylum Actinomycetota; class Acidimicrobiia; order Acidimicrobiales; family CATQHL01; genus VXNF01. The sequence continues at coordinate 2,225 of JAPONU010000551.1, read as the reverse complement.
CCCGCTCGCGTTGGATCCGACGAGCACCTGGTACGGGCCGAGTTCCTGCGAGACGTAGCGGAGCGACCGGTAGCGCAGCGCCTCGAGGCGGATCACGCCGGGACCTGGGGCCGTCCTTCCTGCTGAACACATGGCCGCTCCCCAACTCTCCGATCTCGGTACACCGTACGCCTCGCGGGCACGGATACGGAAGCTCCACAATGGAGGCCGTCAAACCGGATCGTCGACTGGGGCAGCGGTGCTGCTGGCTGACACGTCGGCGTGGATCGAGTTCCTCAGGGCAACCGGATCACCCCAGGCCCGGCGCCTGCGCAGGGCGATAGCCGGGCGGGAGGTCGTCGTGATCGACCCGATCCTGCTGGAGGTCATGGCCGGCGCCCGCGGCGACTCGATCCCTGCCCTGCAGCGGCTGCTGGTCGCACAGCATGTCGAGGGGCTCACCCCGCGACTCGACTGGCTCGATGCCGCCAGGATCTACCGACGCATCCGCCGGCAGGGCGAGACGGTGCGCTCGCAGGTGGACGCCCTGATTGCAGCGGTCGCCATCCGACTCGACGTACCGGTGCTGCACCGCGACCGCGACTACGACACCATCGCCCGGCACGTCCCCCTTCGCATCGTCCCGACCTGATTCCCCACCACCGGAGCCTTCCTTGGCCTGCCGGCCGAAGTCGTCTTCGACCTGCTCCGGGACGATCATCTCGGCAGCGAGGCGCATGAGCCGACCGGTTCCCACCGACTCCGAAACGTTTCCGGTGCGGACTGCCGATTGTGTGCTGCCCCGCCAGAACAGGTCGCGCGGATCTCCCGACCTGTCGTCGCCCGTCGAGCGGATCCGTTGGGCGGCCTCCATTAGGGAGTGGGAGGCGAGCAGGCTCAGAAACTCGATGGCGTCGAACACGTTGGACTTGCCGGCGCCGTTCTCGCCGGCGATGCAGGTGAAGGGTCCGAACTCGATGATCACGTCGCGCAGGTTCTTGAACCCGTCCACCTCGAGTCGAGTCAGCACGAATGCACGTTACAGCCCCCACCCAAGGCGCCGCGTTGAGACGGCCACCCATGTCTCCCGCGTGGAACTGAACGCCCGTGCGGGTCGGATCACCGACTGATCGACACGCCCGTCTCTCGTTCACCCGGTTCGACTTGGCCTGCCCGCGTGATCCCCGGACGCTGCCATCTGTCGGCTGCCTGTGAACTCGCTTCGCCCCCACAGTTGGCTACCCCGCTGCTGTCCTCCCGGCGCGGCAGGTCAGCTATTAGGATCGAAATTGCGAGATAAATCCGTTATAATACGGTGATGATATCTATTCCATCAGCTCCAACGCCCCTCAGTGCGCTGCTTTCGTTCACGGCAGAGAACGCCCGCTCCTATCGCGACGAGGTGAATCTGTCACTCCTCGCCGGGCGGCTCACTCCGGAGGCCGTCGTTCGCCACGTGTCCACCGCAGGCCAACCCCTGCGCGTCCTTCCCGCCGCGGGCATCTTCGGCGCGAACGCCACGGGCAAGACCACCATCCTCAGAGCGATGGCTGACCTGCGCACACTGATCCTCGAATCCTTCCAGGCGCAGGGGAACCCTGTCGAGAACAGAAGAATCCTCGGATCGATGTATGAGCCCTTCGGGCTCGTACCACTCCCCGATGAGCCATGGACAGAGGAGGACATCGAGCCCCTGAAACAGCTTGTCCGCCCGACGCGGTACGAAGTCGATCTAATTGTCTGTGGTGTCCGCTGGCAATACGGCCTCGTAGTCGCGCCCTTCGGAGTCGTGAGCGAGTACGCGTACCACTACCCGAACGGACGGCAGGCCCTCGTGTTCCAGCGTGAACGAGGCCCAGCCGCTGACGGTGAGCAGGGCGAAGATGACATCGTGTTCGGCCCACCGTTCCGGAAGACCGGCGGGAACCTGCGGCCATTCGTCCGCCCCACGGTACCCGTGCTATCGGTTGCCGGACCTGCCGCCTTCGAGCCACTAGCCGGGCTGCATGCCTGGTTCCTGAACAATCTTCACCTCAATGAGCGAGTCGACCGGGAGCGTCGGGTTGTCCGGACCGTCGAACTGCTCGAGCGTCAACAGGATCGCCAACGCGTGATCGCCATGCTGCGTGCCGCCGATCTCGGAATCGTCGACGCCGTCCGGGATCCCGTCGATCCGGAGCTTCAGGAGCGTGCTCGCGAGGCCAATCGTGCATGGCGGCGTGCCGACGTGGGCCCCGACAGGGAGG
>JAPONU010000550.1 GCA_026713745.1 bacterium | reverse complement strand
GTCCTCCTCTGCTTCTGTTGCCAGGCTGCAGCGGACAGGCCCCGCGTGCCCCCGTGGGGGTCGCAGTTACCTCACAGACCGATCAGGTGATCAGGCTGCGAGGAGCACGGGTTCATCATTGCCGTGTCTTGTGGTGCCCCGTTTTTGGAGTCTGAGCAACTCCGGTCGCGTAGCACGGTTCCCGGTCTCGACGTCGAAACCGATCAGCCCCTTGTCAATGTGCGGTACGCCTCACTGTACCGAGCCCCTGCGACATCGCTCGGCCCTGGGTCAGTCGATTCCGGCGCCCCAGCGCGCGAGCTTCCGTATCCGCTGCTGTCCTCGTCAGACGGTCGCTGTACGGGCACACTGTCCTACTGTAGCTATACGACGACATTGCACTGTTGTAGCTGTACCAGTACATTACACTAATGTCCCTGAACGAAGACAGACGGAAGCTGCGGCTCCAAGCCGCTCGGAGGTTGGGATGAGACCGCTGCAAACGAGTCGGGACCTCGGTATGGCCATCCGCCGCGCGCGACATGACAAGGGCCTGTCGCAGGTGGAGTTGGCGGCGCGGGCAGGGGTGGGGCGTCCCTGGCTGTCCGAGACGGAGAACGGCAAGCGCACAGCGGAGATCGGTCGCATCCTGCTGGTCCTCAGTTCGCTGGATCTCGCGGTCGCTCTGATTCCAGCACCGATACCCGGCGACGCCGGCGTTGACCTCGATTCTCTGCTGGCGGACACGATTGGCTGATGCCGGCTGACGTGCTTCTGGTCGCCCTGGAGGGGCGCCCCATCGGCCGGATCGAGCGCGCCCAACAGGGTCACCTGCGGCTCCGCTACGACGATGGAGTCGATGCCGCCGGGACGCCGCTGTCGGTGTCGATGCCGTTGGCTGTTGCGCACCACGGCGATGCCCGCGTCACGCCGTGGCTGTGGGGGATCCTCCCGGAGAATGCGGACGTCCTGGCGCGCTGGGGGCGCCGGTTCGGGGTCTCGGTGGCGTCGCCGTTCCCGCTTCTTGCCGCACCCGTGGGTCGGGACTGCCCGGGAGCGGTGCAATTCTGCCCGCCGAGCGAACTCCGGAGCCTGCTGAGGCGCCAGGGTGACGTGGCCCCGCAGACCGAGGCGCAAGTGGCCCAGCGGCTGCGAGACCTGCGCGGTGACGCCACCTCCTGGCTCGGGTCGGACTTCGCGGGACGGTTCAGCCTCGCCGGCGCGCAGGCGAAGACCGCGCTGCACTTCGCGTCGGGACGCTGGGGTGTTCCGGCGGGGGCGGTGCCCACGACGCACATCCTCAAGCCCGGCATCTCGGGACTCGACCACCTCGAACTCAACGAGCACCTCTGCCTGCGTGCCGCGGCCCTCGCTGGGCTGCACGCGGCCCGCACCAGGATCGAAACCTTCGAGGATCAAACCGCCATCGTCGTCACGCGGTTCGACCGCACGCACTCCGGTGGTTCGCTGATCCGCGTGCACCAGGAAGATCTCTGCGGGGCGCTCGGCGTGCACCCTGCCCGCAAGTACCAGTCCGACGGTGGCCCAACCCCCGGCCACGTGGCGGAGTTGCTGCGTTCGTGCGTCGCCGGTGCCGCCGCCGAGGAGGACGTGTGGCGATTCGCCGACGCGTTGGCGTTCAACTGGCTGATCGGCGGCACCGACGCCCACGCCAAGAACTACGGCCTGCTGCTCGCCGGAACCCGGGTGCGCCTCGCGCCGCTCTACGACGTGGCGTCGATGCTCCCCTACGACGACAGCGACGGCCACCAACTCCGACTCGCCATGAAAGTCGGCCGGGAGTACAGGCTGCGGCGAACCGACAGGCGCAGCGCATGGGAGAAGGTCGCAGCCGAGCTGGGTGTCGACGCCGCTCGGCTGCTCCAGCGTGTGCTGGACCTCGCCGGGAAGATCCCCGCGGCGCTGGAGCAGGCAACGGCCGAGGAGGATGTGGCGAGGATCGAATCCGATCTCCCGCGGCGGCTGCTGGACGGCGTTGCCGCACGCGCGCTCCACTGCGCCCGGTCCCTCAACGCGGGCTGACGGACCGGGTCAGCGAGCGTCCCGGTCGTGGGTGCGGGCTGCCTGCGACATGGCGCGGCGGGCCTCCAGTTCGGCCTCCCTGCGGGCCAGGATCGTTCGCCGGTCCACTTTGCGGCGCCGCCGGGCCAGCGCCATCTCCACCTTCGCCCGGCCGTCGCGGAAGTACAGCGACAGGGGGATCAGCAGCAGGCGGTCCTGCTCCACCCGGGCCTTGATGCGGCTGATCTCCGAGCGGTGCAGCAGCAGCTTGCGCGGCCGGTCGGGGTCGGGGGCGAAGGCCGCAGCGACCGTCGGCCGGGGCGGCACGTGCATGGAATGCAGCCACACCTCGCCGCTCGCCACCTTGCCGTACGCCTCGGCGATCGTCACCGTGCCGTCGCGCAGCGACTTCACCTCGCTGCCCCGCAGCACCATGCCGCACTCGTAGGTGCCGATGATGTCGTAGTCGCGCTGGGCGCGCCGGTTCGTGGCAATCACCTTGATGCCGGCATCGTCCATGAGCGCAGGTTAACGAGCCGCCGGGGTGGGTGGGCCCGGGATGGGGGCGACGTACGCTTGCGCCCGTGCTGGGGGTGAGCCGCGACGTGTACGACCGGATGCTCGCCCACGCCGCCGCCGGGCTGCCCCAGGAGGCGTGCGGTCTGTTCGCCGCGGGCTCCGAGAACGGCGACGTGGTGGCCTTCTACCCCATGAGCAACGCCGCCAACTCCGAGACGCTCTACGAGTTCGACGGCGCCGAGCACCTGGCGGTCGAGAAGCAGGCCGAGGATGCCGGCCTCACCGTCATCGGCGTCATGCACTCCCACACCCGCAGCACCGCCTACCCGTCGCCGACCGACGTGGCCCAGGCCACCCGCTTCGACCCCCTCGGCGTGTGGCACTACGTGATCGTGTCGCTGAAGCACCCCGAGCCGGCGCTGCGCAGCTACCGCATCGTCGCCGAGCGCATCACCGAGGAAGAGGTCCAGGTCCGTCCCTGACGGCGGATCGAGGCGCCAACACCCACAGGTAGAATTCCCAGCGAATCGGTCAACAATTCCCCCGGGATCGCCATGGGTGTCCACGCCTCGGTAATCGACTGCATCGGCAACACGCCGGTCATCGACGTCAGCGCTCTCAGCCCCAACCCGGCGGTTCGCATCCTCGCCAAGCTGGAGGGCCAGAACCCTGGGGGTTCGGTGAAGGACCGGGTCGCCCGCTCGATGATCGAGGCCGCCGAGGCCGACGGCACGCTGCGGCCCAACACGACCATCCTCGAGCCCTCCTCGGGAAACACCGGCATCGCCCTGGCGCTCATCGCCCGGCTGCGCGGCTACCCCGTCAAGATCGTCCTGCCCGCCAACGTCTCCAGCGAGCGGCGCGACCTGCTGGAGATCTACGGCGCCGAGATCATCGACTCCCCGGGCGCTGAGGGTTCAAACGGGGCGGTGCGCCGGGCCGAGCGTCTCGCCGCCGACCATCCCGAATGGGCCTACCTGTGCCAGTACGCCAACGAGGCCAACCCCCGGGCGCACTACGACACCACCGGGCCGGAGATCCTCGCCGACTGCCCCGACATCACGCACTTCGTGGCCGGCCTGGGCACCGCCGGCACCCTCATGGGCGTCGGCCGCTACCTCAAGGAGCACAAGCCCGACGTGAAGGTCTACGCCGTGGAACCCCCGGCGGGGGAGAAGGTGGAGGGCCTGCGCAGCCTCGACGACGGTTACATCCCGCCCGTGTACGACAACTGGGGCGGCAACGAACTGCTGGACGGCAAGCGCATCGTGCGCACCCGCGAGGCGCTGGAGTACACCCGCCGCCTGGCCGCCGAGGCCTCGGTGTTCGCCGGCATCTCCAGCGGGGCCGCCCTGGCCGGCGCCTGCCGGGTGGCGCAGCGCATCGACACCGGAGTGATCGTCTTCGTGGCCGCCGACGGAGGCTGGAAGTACCTATCGACGCGTGCCTGGACCGACCCCATCGACGACGTCATCGAGCGCGCCGAGCGCATCATCTACTTCTGAGTGGGCCGCCGCCGTTGCGCGTGGTGCGGGGGCATCTCAACACCTCTGGATTCCGGCGTTCGCCGGAATGACAGGTGGGGTCTTCGCCGGAATGACAGGTGGGGCGTTCGCCGGAATGACGGGTGGGGAGCCCTCGAAAAAGGGGCCGGCCCCGGGC
>JAPONU010000549.1 GCA_026713745.1 bacterium | reverse complement strand
TCCTGATGAGCTCGGGCAGCGCGTCCGGATCGCCGGTCACGACCGGGGCGTAGTCCGCCTCGGCGAGGGTGTCCCGAACGTAGCGCAGGGTGTGCGGGTCGTCGTCGACCACGAGAATGCGCGTCCGCTCCTCCCCCTCGCGGGGCCGGCGGGAGCGGCGCGGAGCGGCGCCGGCCGCGTCGGCGGCGTCCTCGGCCACCGGCAGGGTGAACGTGAAGCGGGTGCCGCGCCCCGCCCCGGCGCTTTCCGCCCAGATGTGGCCTCCGTGCGCCTCCACCAGTCCCTTGCATATCGACAGCCCCAGGCCGTAACCCCCGAGCCGGCGCTCCCCCTCGCCGGCGGTCGCGCCGGCATGCTTGCGGAACAGGTGCGGCAGCCGATCCGGCGGCACGCCCCGGCCCTGGTCGGACACCGAGATCGCCACGTGCAGGCCGTCCCGCGCGGCGGCGACCCGGATCGGTGACGACTCCGGCGAGTGCCGCGCCGCGTTCGAGAACAGGTTGTTGAGGACCTGGACGATCCGCCCCGGGTCGGCCATCACCCGCGGCAGGTTCTCCGGCAGGTCGATGCTGAGGGCGTGCCCGCCGCCGGTGAGGAAGGTGCTTCTGGCCTGATCCACCAGGCCGGCCACCTCCGCCGGTTCGAGCGAGACCGACAGCGTGCCCGTCTCGATGCGCCCCTGGTCCAGCAGGTCGCCGATCAGGCCGAGCATCTGGTCGGCCTGATCGGCGATGACCCGGAAGAACTGCCGCGTCTCGGCCTGATCCGGGGAACGCGAGGCGCCCAGCACGGCGACCGTCGAGCCCTTGATGGAGGTCAGCGGCGTGCGCAGCTCGTGGCTCACCATGGACAGGAACTCGGCCCGCTGCCGCTCCAGCTCCTCCAGCGGCGCCAGATCCTGCAGGGTGACCACCATCGACTCGACCGCGCCGTCGGCCGAGCGGATCGGCGTGGCGTTGACCAGCGTCGTGACGCGCCGGCCGTCCGGGACCGACAGCGTGATCTCCTCGGCGCGCACCGTCTCCGCGCTGCTCAGCTGCTGCGCCATCGGGAACTGGGCCAGGGGGACCTCGCGCCCGTCGCCGCGGCGGCAGGTGGCCACGTCGAGCAGCTCCTCCAACTCGCCCCCGGCGTGCGCAGCGGCTCCACCATCCCCCCCGCCCCCCCGGTGGAAGAAACCAGGCCCCCCCCCCCCCCCCCCCAGACGACCCCGCCCACCCGGCCCCCCCCCCCCACCCCCCCCCGGCGGCGCCGGGCGCCCGGCCGTCCCCCCGCCCCCCCGGTTTAACCGACCCGAGCCTGCCGCTCCCGCCGTCGAAGACGACGACGCCTACCGGGCACGTCTCGACCAGCGCCTCGAGATCAGCCCTGGCCCGCCGCTCGTCCCGGTGCGTGCGGGCGTTGGCGATGGCCGTCGCCGCCTGCGACGCGAACAGGACCAGGACCTCCTCGTCGGCGCTCGTGAACTCCGGCCCGCCCTCCTTCTCCCCGAGGAAGAAGTTGCCGACGTGCACGTCGCGGTGCCGCATCGGCGTGCACTGCATCGTCTTCGAGACGATCAGCTCCGTCGAGAAGCCCAGCTCCTG
>JAPONU010000548.1 GCA_026713745.1 bacterium | reverse complement strand
GGTCGACATCGATCTGACGTCGGACCCGGTCGCGCTCGATCCCAGCGGGGCGGCTGTGCTGCTGGCCGATCTCTGGCCCGATGACGCTGCCATCCGCCGGGAGATCGACAGAGTCCTCGCCCCGGGGTTGTTCGCCGCCCGTGCCGGCGACATCTTCGACGGAGACCAGCGCTGGGACGGCTTGGACGGCCCGCCGTCGGCACTGGCGGGATGGGACCCCGCATCCACCTACATCACCGAACCGCCGTTCTGCGCCTCGGTGCCACCCGAGCCCGAAGCGCCGGCCGACATCGTGGGGGCCCGCTGCCTTCTGCTGCTCGGTGACGCCATCACGACCGACCACATCTCACCCGCCGGGGCGATCCACCCCGACAGCCCGGCCGGCCGCCACCTCCTGGCATGCGGCGTGGGGCCCGAGCAGTTCAACATCCTGGGGGCGCGGCGGGGCAACCACGATGTGATGGTGCGTGCCACGTTCGCAAACCCCCGGTTGCGCAATCACCTTGCCGGCGACCGGGAAGGGGGTTGGACGGCCCACCAACCCAGCGGCGAGACAATGGCGATCTTCGACGCCGCCGAGCGCTACCGGCAGGAGGCAACGCCGCTGATCGTGCTCGCCGGCGGTGACTACGGCGCCGGGTCGTCGCGCGACTGGGCGGCCAAGGGCACCGCCCTGCTGGGAGTACGGGCCGTGGTCGCGGAGAGTTTCGAGCGGCTGCACCGCCAGAACCTGATCGGCATGGGGGTGCTGCCGCTGCAGTTCGCCGACGGGGAGAGTTGGGGCGCCGGCGGGCTCGACGGCACCGAGAGCTACGACATCGGTGGACTGGCCGGGGGACCGGATCCCGGCAGCGAGGCCGTGCTGGTCGCAACCTCAGCCGATGGCGCGCAGCGCAGGCTCCCGCTGACCGTGCGCCTCGACAGCGACGCCGAGGCGACCTACTGGAGCCACGGCGGCATCATCCCGTTCGTCTTCCGGCGCCTCTCGCGGGAAGACGCCGCCCCCGGGGGCTAGGCCACGCTGCCGAGCCGGCGGGCGACCCGGGCGAGGAACAACCGGCGATCCGCCATGCTGGAGCGGTCGGAGTCGTAGAAGGCCAGCCACTGCATCTTGCAGGTCGCCGGGCAGAGCGGGTGGACACCGTGTCGGAGGAAGTGCAGGCCCGCCTCGCCCTGCACGGCGTTCACGAACTTCGAGGAGCCGTGGGTCGTGACCGCCGCCATGTAGCGCAGGTTCGCGAGAAGGTCGCGGGCAGCCGCGCTCGTGTCGGGCCTGCCGGGTCGCGGCAGCGAGTCGCCGACCACCACCTGCTCGAACCAGCCGGCGAGCATGGCCGGCAGCCCGCTCCACCACGTGGGATAGACCAGCACGAGGCCGCTCGCGCCGGCCAGGGCCTCCCGGTGCGTCTTGATCGTCGACGCGCCGGCGTCGACGGGGGAGAACCCGTCGGCGTAGAGGTCCACCAGACGGTGCTCGGCACCGGCGGCGTCGAGTGTCTCGACGACCTGTGCCGCTACGGCCGCGCCGAAGCTGTCCGGCACGGGATGGCAGAAGACGACCAGCGTGCTCACAGTCCAACCAGGACGCGGTCCAGTTTGGCGGCGAAGCGCCGGCGCGCCGCGGCGGCACGCTCGGACCGGGTGTCGTAGAGAGCCACGTAACGCCTGCGGCAGCGCGGGTGAACGATCAGCCGCATCGTGCGCAGCAGGATGCGGCGCCCGCCGTCGCGGACGCTGAGAACCTCTGATCGGGAACGGTCGTGGACGGCGACCGCCGCCAGCCGGCGCACCCTGACCAGCCCCCGTCGCAGTTTCCCGTCGACGAGGTGGAATCCGACACCGGGTACGAGAGTGCGGTCCACGAAGCCCTTGAGAAGCGGAGGCATTCCCGTCCACGTTGCCCGGTAGACGAAGACCAGCGCCTCCGCGGCGAGCACCCTCGGCCCGAAGTCGGCCACGTCGGGCTCCACGAGGGGCTGGCCCGAGTGGTAGGCGCGGCGCCCTGCGGTGGTCATGGCGGGGTTGAAATCGCCCTCGTGCAAGTCGATCACGTCGACGTCGTGGTCGGCCGAGGCGAGGGCTGCCTCGACGGCGCGCCGCAGCCCGCCGTCGTCGACCGTGGGGTCGTCGGCCAGAACCAGCACCACTCGCACCGCCCTATTCTGGCAGCCCCGGGCGCCATGGTCACCCTCACAACAGCCAATGTGGCGCACGGGGGCCGCGACGGGGGCGGGCTACCCTCGGCGTCCGTGAGCGCGTCCTGCATCCTCACCGACGGGTTGCTGCCCGACGGGCAGCGCGTCGACGTGACCGTCGTCGACGGGGTGGTTGCGGCGGTGGAGGCTGCCGGATCGGCCCGTCGGGACTCGCCGGTCGAGCGTCACGACCTCGGGGGAATGCTGCTGCTGGGTGGCCTCGCCGAGCCGCACGCCCACCTCGACAAGGCGCTTTCGGCCGAGACGGTCCTCAACGTCACTGGAGACCTGATAGGCGCCATCGAGGCTTGGCTCGGCGCCCGTAGCGGCCTCACCATCGAGAACATCATGGCGCGGGCACTCCGGGCCGTCGAGATCTCCGTCGAAGCGGGTTGCACCGCCATCCGCACCCATGTCGACGTCGGCGCGGACATCGGCACCCGCGGCATCGAGGCGCTCCGCGAGGTGCGGCGCCTGTGCCGTCGCCTGGTGGATCTGCAGCTCGTGGCGCTCGTCGGCGTGCCGCTCACCGGCGCCGAGGGCGCCGGCAATCGGCGAGCCCTGGTGGCCGCCATCGAGGCCGGGGCGGACCTCGTGGGCGGTGCCCCCGCCCTCGATCCGCGGCCGGCCGAGTGCGTCGCGGTCTGCCTCGACGTGGCCGCCGACGCCGGACTGGGAGTGGACCTGCACATCGACGAGACGCTCGACCCGCGAGCGCGCACACTTGCGGACCTCGCTCGCGGTGTCCTGGAGAGAGGGTTTGCGCATCCGGTGACCGCCGGCCATTGCGTCAGCCTGGGCATGATGGCCGAGTCGGATCAGCGCCGGATCGCCGCCCTCGTGGCCGAGGCGGGCATCGGCGTGGTGACGCTGCCCCAGACCAACTTGTTCCTGCAGGGCCGGGACCACCGCACGGCAACGCCGCGGGGCCTCACCGCGCTGGGTGCGCTGACCGAGGCGGGTGTCCGCGTGGCCGGCGGGGGTGACAACCTGCAGGATCCGTTCAATCTCATGGGCCGGGGCGATCCCTTCGAGGCCGCCTCGCTGCTGGTCACCGCCGGGCACCAGCTTCCCCAAGCGGCGCTGGCGGCGGTCTCGAGCCGGGCCAGGGACATCATGGGGCTCCCGGCGGCTGAGGTCCACCCCGGTGCGGTCGCCGACTTCGTCGCTGTCGACGCCTTCTCGGAACGTGAGGCGATTGCCGCGGCTCCCGGCACCCGGCGGACGTTCAAGGCGGGTCGCTTGGTGGCGCACACCGTCCGGGACGTCGTCGTGCCCGGCGCCCCCCGGGCATGAGTCGGCCGGTGCCGCCGGGTCTCTTCCAGGCCCCCGCCCGCCCCGTCCGCCCTGGTGGACCCTGTCGTCGAGGAGACATCTGTGAGTGATCACGCTGCCATCCCCTGGGGAGTGTGGTTCGAACCGACGCAACCCGTGACGCGACTGGTGGCACTGGCCGGCCTCGCCGAGGAACTCGGCGCGCAGGTCTGCTTGGTGGCCGACGAGGGGACCGAGCGCGACGTGTACGTGGCGCTCACCGCCATCCTGGCCGCCACCGACGCTCTCGTCGTGGGGCCTGCGATCACCAATCCCTTCTCCCGCCATCCCGTGACCACGGCGGCGGCGGTGGCCACGCTCGCCGAGTTGGCCCCCGGGCGGGTCTGGCACGGCCTCGGCGTGGGCGGGAGCCGTGTCCTCGCCCCGCTGCAACTCGAACCGGAGCGGCCCTACTCGGCTCTTGTGGACGCGTTCGTGGCCAACCGCCGCCTGCTGGGCGGTCGGCGCTCCGGGCCCGCCTCTCTGGACTGGTTCGAGGGGGACGTTCCCATGGCGGTCGCAGGGCGAGGCCCACGGGTGCAGCGGTTCGGGGCCTCCGAGGCCGACTGGGTGATCCTGTCGGCCAAGGCTCTGGCCGACCTGCCGGAGGCCGCAACCGCCATCGGGGCCGGTGGGGCCCGCGTCGCCTGGTCGGCCTACCTCGCCTACGACGACACCGAGCGGCGCCGCGCCCTGCGTCACTTCGCCTACATGGCCCTCGACGCGCCACCTGACATTCGCCGGCAGGTCGGGCTCGACGAGTTGCGAGCAGCCAGGGTGCGCCGGGCCATGCTGGCGGGCCGCCTCGACGAGGCCGCCGAACATCTCCCCGAGTCGCTGCTGGATCTGTACGCCATCACCGGCACGCCCAGCCGGTGCGCGGTCCGGATCGCCGGCCTGCGCGGCTCCTTCGACCTGTTCGTCCTGCCGATGAACGACGAGGAGACCTGCGAGGACCACATCGAAGCC
>JAPONU010000547.1 GCA_026713745.1 bacterium | reverse complement strand
TTCGACTTGGCGCCGGTCGCCGGTGAGCTGCCGGGTTTCCAGCCGGGCGCCCATCTCGACGTACATCTCCCGAACGGCCTCGTGCGGCAGTACTCGCTGACCAACGGGCCGGACCTAACCAACATCTACCGCATCGGCGTGAAACTGGAACCGGAGGGCCGCGGCGGGTCCCGCTACATGCACGACAGCGTCCACGTCGGCGATGTCCTGGGCGTCTCGGCGCCCCGCAACAACTTCACCCTCCGGCGGGACGCGGCCAGGACGGTGCTGATAGCGGGAGGCATCGGGATAACGCCACTGCTCGCCATGGCCCAGACGCTGGCCCGGCAGGGACTGACCTGGGAACTCCACTACTTCGCCCAGAGCGACGACCACATCGCCTTCGGCGAGACGCTGGCTCGCCTGGCCGGCGGCGTGAGGACGTACTGCGGGCTCTCGCCGGAGGAGACCGGCGCCGAACTCGCCAGGATCACCCGGCAACACGGGCCGATGCAGCACGCCTACGTCTGCGGCCCCGGACCGATGATCGACGCGACCCGTGCGATCGCCGGCGAGGCAGGGTGGCCCAGCGAAGCGGTCCATTTCGAGTACTTCAAGAACGAATCCGCGGGCGACGACGGCTCGGCGTTCGACGTAACCCTGGCACGCCGCGGGCAGACCTTCAGGATCGGCACCGGCGTGTCGCTCCTCGATGGTTTGCGACGCGCAGGAATCGACCTGCCGTCATCCTGCGAGCAAGGCGCCTGCGGGACCTGCGTGGCGACAGTCCTCGACGGAGAACCCGACCACCAGGACGTCTACCTCAAAGCCGCCGAGCGAGCCGCGGGCGACCGGCTGCTCACCTGCGTCTCTCGGGCCAGGGGCGGGCGACTCGTCCTCGACCTCTAGGAGACTGGTCCGCAATGGCGGTTCCGCCGAACCCACAAGCCTCTGAACTGGGCTTTCGCGGCGAAGGCTCGGCTGATTCGGGGATTGCTCAGCACACTCCCAGTCCAACATGATCAGGCTCTACGACTACCTGCTGTCAGCCAGCTGCTACAAGGCGCGGCTGCTGCTGAGCATGCTCGACGTGCCCCACGAGCTGGTGCCGGTGGAGTTCCATCCGGGACGGGAACACCGAAGCGCCGGGTTCAGGAGGATCAACCCGCTCGGCCACATCCCGGTCATCGATGACGACGGCTTCATCCTGCGCGATGCGCACGCCATCCTCGTTTACCTCGCCGGCAGGTACGACGCGGCGCGGACCTGGTACCCCACCGGTGACCCGCGGCTCCTCGGTGAGATGGCTTCCTGGCTGCAGTTCGGAGACGGCACTGCGACGACCGCCTCCGCGGCGCGCCTCTGCGTCAACTTCGGCTACGACTTCGACCTCGCGGCGTGCCAGGCGGGGGCGCACCGCCTTTTCCGGGTGCTGGACGAGCACGTCTGGTTCCGCGAGCAGGAGGGGCTCGACTGGGTCGCATCCGCCGCGGCGCCCACCGTCGCCGACATCGCGCTCTTCCCCGATGTCGTCCTCTCCGGAGAGGGAGGCATCTCGCGGGAGGACTATCCCGCCCTCCGACGGTGGACCGAGCGTGTGCAGCGCCTGGGGGGCTTCGTCGACATGCCGGGCGTGCTCCCCGTCGCACCGCTACCGCCCTGAGGCGCCGCCGGGGTTCAGCGGATCAGCAGGCCACCATCGACGACCGGGAGGCTCCCGCCACGAAGGAGGCTGGTCCGCATGGCGGGCGGGCGGACCGCTCCCGGGAGCCATCGACGACCAGGGAACCTCCCGCCACGAAGGAGG
>JAPONU010000546.1 GCA_026713745.1 bacterium | reverse complement strand
GCCGCTGCGATATTGGGTCCAGGAGTAGACGTAGGACGTGACAGCTGCCTCGCCGTCGCCGTCGGGGCTGATGCGCACGTTGGAGATGTGGTGGGAGCAGGCGCTGAAGATCTCCTGCTGGCCGCGGGCCACGGCGACGACAATCTCCCGGCGCCCGACGATGGTGGGGAACTCCGGGCCGTAGTCGAGCGAGGCATCCTCGGTGAACACATCGCCCACCTCCTCGGGCTCGTTACGGTCCAGGTGCCACGCGTAGGCATACAGCAGGTCGGCGATCGCGGCGCGATCGTCGGCGTCGAGGGATGCGCCGGCGTCGTCACCGGCAGGGAGGGTCGTCACCGGCGTCCAGTCTACGCCGAATCAGGCCCTCCTCACGTTGTCGATATAATGCTAACTGAATAGCATTATACGAAACTGGTCCAAATATCGAGGTGCACGAGTGCCGCACATCTATCCGGTAGCCGGCGACAGTACGCCGGATGGCGCAGCTGAGGGCCTCGTCGTGGGAGCAAACCTAGAATGGAGGCGTGAAGATGCGTGTTGGGCTGCAGCGAGCGAGGATCCGCCTCTCGAGCCTGATCGGGCAGTTGGAGTCCGACGACGTCGTGCTGATCATGCGGCGCGGGGCGCCGATCGCACGCCTGACGCGACCGACCGAGAGGGACATCCGGCCGAGGGGATTCGGTTGCATGCGCGGCAAGGGCACGATCATCGACACGCCCATGGAGTACTGGAAGGAGAGCGACGAGGAGGTCGCAAGGCTCTTCGGACTCTGAACCCCGACCGGCTCCCGACCCTCCTGCTCGACACACACGTCTTCGTGTGGTGTGTCAATGAGCCCGAGAAGATCCCGCCGGCTGTCCGAGATCTCATCGATGACGCCGGCCGCGTGTTCGTCAGCCTCATCTCGCTCTGGGAGATCGTCGTGAAGGAGTCCACTGCTCGCCCCATCGTCGGCACCCGCGATGCTCAGGGTTGGTTCAACGAGGCGATGGCAGACGCCGGCCACCGTCTGCTTGCGATCCGGACCCGTCACGTCGGCGCAATCCAGGCCTTGCCCCTGCACCATGGCGATCCCTTCGACCGCCTGCTCGTGGCGCAGGCCACCGTCGAGGACGTGCCGATCGTCACCGCCGACTCGCTGCTCGACCGCTACGACGTCGAAGTGATCTGGGCGTGGTGAGCCGGGATCCCGACGCGAGATCGCACCCGGAGAGCACCGGCAGGCGGCCGGCGCCGCCGGAGTGACCGACTGCGGGCCATAATGCAGCCCATGCGCTTCGGATTCTGGCTCGACACGTCCAACACCTTCGAACACATGCAGCACGTCTGCCGGGTCGCCGAGGCGGCCGGCTGGGACGGCATCTGGGCTCCCGACCACTTCATGCCGCCACCCGAGGGCTACCCCATGAAGACGGGTTACCCCGACGGCCAGCCCGAGTTGGCCGACGTGAACGAGTCCTGGGTGCTGCTCGCCGCCCTGGCCGCCACCGTGCCCCGGGTCCGTCTGGGACACCTCGTGGCGGGCAACACCTACCGCCACCCCGCGGTCACAGCCAAGATGGCTGCCAGCATCGACGGGATATCCGGCGGGCGTTTCGTGCTGGGCCTCGGCGCCGCCTGGCAGGAGAACGAGCACCGGCGGTACGGCATCGATTACGGCACCGCCGGCGAGCGCGCGGACCGCTTCGAGGAGGCCTGCGAGATCATCAAGAGCCTGATCGCCAACAAGCGAACCGACTTCGCCGGGCGCTACTACCAACTCGACGGCGCGCCGCTGGCACCCAAGCCGGTGGGGAGGCTCCCGCTCATGATCGGCGGCGGCGGCGAGCGCCGCACGATCCCCACGACGGCCCGCTTCGCCGACGAATGGAACACGTGGGGCGGTCCGGAGAAGCTGATCGGCAAGATGGCGGTCCTGGACCGCGCCTGCGAGGCCATC
>JAPONU010000545.1 GCA_026713745.1 bacterium | reverse complement strand
CGATCCGCATGGGGTCTGGTATCACTCGGTGGATGAACTGGCTGAGATCCTGGCCGGGCGTGCCGAGCCGGAGCGGGGGCGCGTCGGGCGGGACCGCTGGGAGCCGTTCCTGGCCGGGGTGGCGGCGCTCGGGGGTGAGGCGAGCAGCGGGATCGGGGCCTCAGGGGGTATCGGGGCCGGCCGGCTTGTCTGGGTGTCGAGCCCCACCGCTGTCGACCACGTGCGCCCGCGGGACGTGATCGTGGTGCAGTACCCGCTGCCGAACTTCGCTCCCCTGCTGTGGGACGCCGCTGGGCTCGTGGCCCTGGGTGGAGCAGCCTCGGCACACCTGATGGAGGTTGCCCGCTCGCTCACCGTGCCCGCCGTCGTCGGGTGCCCGCTCGAGGACCTGCGCGGCGTCGGGTCGCCGGGCGGTGGGGCGGACGGATCTGTGCACGTCGGCATGGTCGATGGCGACGAGGGCCGCGTGGCTGTCCTGGAGTTGTGATGGGCTCGCCGGGTTCTGGCGGGCTCCCCCGCGTCGGGGTGATCGGCGTCGGGGTGATGGGCAGTGCCATGTCGAAGCACCTGGTCGACGCCGGGTTCGAGGTGTGCGGCTACGACGTCGACCCGGCGAAGGTGGCCGCCTCGGCCGCCACCGGGGTGAACTCGATCGCCGAGATCGCCGCCCGCAGCGACGTGATCCTGCTCTCGCTGCCGTCGGTGGGCGCGCTGGACAACGTGTCGGCGGAACTGGCTGCGGCGGCTCCGACCGGCGTCGTGGCCGCCGAGATGGGCACACTGCCCCTCGACGTGAAGCAGCGAGCGTTCGAGCGGCTCGCCGCGGCGGACTGCGACCTGCTGGACGCCCCGGTCAGCGGCACAGGGCTGCAGGCCGCCGACGCCACGCTCGTCGTCTACTCCAGCGGCAGCCGGGCCGGCTACGAGCGGGCGCTGCCGATCTTCGAGGTCATCGGCCGGCGTTCCTACGACCTGGGCGCCTTCGGCAACGGCAGCCGGATGAAGTTCGTGGCCAACCTGCTGGTGGCCGTGCACACCCTCGCCGCCGCCGAGGCGCACGCCCTCGGCGCCGCCGCCGGGCTGGACCCCGAGGTGACCCAGGAGGTCATCTCCGCCGGCGTGGGCACGTCGTCCATGTTCGACATCCGCGGCCCGATGATGGTGGCCGACAGCTTCGACCCGCCGTCGGCCCGCCTGGCCATCATTCACAAGGACGCCGGCATCATCGCCGACTTCGCCCGGATGATCGGCACCGAGACCCCGCTGCTGGACGCCGCCCTGCCGCTGTACCGGCAGGGCCTGGAGGCGCAACTCGGCGACCTCGACGCCGCCGCCCTGCGCCGCCTGTTCACCACCGCACCGCCCGACGGCGGCTCGGGCGACGCCGGCACAGGCAGCACCGGCTCGGACGACCCGCCCGAAGAACCCCACTAGTCCCCCGAACCCCACCAGCAAGGAGAACCCGCCATGACCATCGCCCGTAACGTGCTCACCAAGGACCTGCTCGAGGAGTACTGCGCCCGCTTCAACAACTGGGGCCGCTGGGGTGACGACGACGAGGTCGGCACGCTCAACTTCATCACGCCCGAGAAGATCCGCGAGTCGGCGTCGCTGGTGCGTGCCGGCAAGGTGTTCTCCCTGGAGTTGCCCCTCGACGGCAACGGGCCCCAGACCGGCGCATTCGGCCGGGTGAACCCCGTCCACCAGATGGTGGCCACCGGCAGCGACCACGCCGCCGGCCTCCAGAACTGGCCGAAGGACTGGGGCGTCGCCGACGACACCCTCTTCCTGTTCCTGCAGGGCGGCACCCAGTGGGACGCCCTGTCGCACATCTTCCACAGCGGGAAGATGTACAACGGCTTCGACGCCAACCTCGTGACCGCCGCGGGGGCCGAGCGCAACGGCATCGAGCACCAGAAGACGGTGGTGTCGCGTGGCGTGCTGCTCGACGTGCCGCGTGCGCTGGGGCGCGACCACCTCGAGCCGGGCGAGCCGATCGACGGCGAGCTGCTGGAGGCCACCTGCCGTCACCAGGGCACCGAGGTCACCACGGGCGACATCGTGCTGATCCGCACCGGCGACATGGCCCGACGCCGCCACCTGCCCGCCTGGGACGGCTACTCCGCCGGTGACTCACCCGGCCTGTCGCTGCTGTCGGCGCCGTGGCTGGCGGAAAAGGAGATCGCCGCCCTGGCGACCGACACCTGGGGAGCCGAGGTTCGCCCCAACGAGATCCCCGGCACCTTCCAGCCCCTGCACCTGGTGATGATCCCCAGCATGGGGCTGTTCGTGGGCGAGATCTGGTACCTGGACGAGTTGGCGGAGGACTGCGCCGACGACGGGGTCTACGAGTTCCAGCTCGTGGCGCCACCGCTGGTGATCCCCGGAGCCGTGGGCTCGCCGCTGAACCCCCAGGCCATCAAGTAACGGAGGTCGGCAGCGGTCCGCCCGCAGGGCCGGTCAGTCGCCCTCGTAGAGCCGGTCCACGTCCACCAACTCGACGTCGGGTCGACCCCCGGCGACCGCAACGAGTTCGGGCGTAAACCCTTCGAGGGAGAACAGCAACCGCTTCGCCGTTCCCGACCACGACACCCTCTTCCGTCCGGCGAGCAGGCCGGCGACCCGATCCAAGCGTTGGAGATCGCCGACTCCCAAGCGCGACGCCTTGGCCTCACCGAGCACCTGCAGCACGATGTCACGGCGAGGATCACCCCCCGGGAACCCCCTCGCCACAGCGGCCACGTCCACCTCGAAGGATCGCCGGCGGTCCCTGTCGTGGACCTGCACGCGCCCGGCCGGCCCGGCGGG
>JAPONU010000544.1 GCA_026713745.1 bacterium | reverse complement strand
GCCGGCGCCCACTCGCCGCCCAGCGGGCACCACCGGTGAGCCGGTTCTGGTCGAACAGCAGCCGCACGCGGTCGTGGCCAGGGCACGCTCAGGAATCGACGCGGATGAAGGTCCACCGGCCCTGGTAGCCGGGTAGTAGCGACCGGCGGGCGACGGCGATCTGTTCGGACGCTCTCCGGCCGGGCTGATTAGGACTTGGGGCGGCCGCCGCATTTGTAGGCCAGCATCTTCGATAGTTGCCGGTCGGTAACTCCATAAGTTGTAGGTTGATCTCTCCGGATACTGTAGGATAGATCGGCGGAGATCCGACGGCGGACCGGGAGGCCACATGCCGGAGACGCTCATGCCCGCCGGCTACCGGCGGCGGGTGACAGACGGCGCGGTGGCACGAGCGCTCGCCGCGATGCCCGCGGTCGTCATCGAGGGCCCCAAGGGGTGCGGCAAGACATGGACGGGGCGCAGCTTCGCCTGCAGTGAGGTGCTGTTCGATCGAGACCTCAACGCCCGCAGGTCGGTGTCGTTGGTGCCCGGCCTGGTGCTGGAGGGCGGAGAGCCTCGTCTGCTCGACGAGTGGCAGCTGGCACCGGAGGTCTGGAACCAGATCCGCCACGCCGCCGACGAGGGGCACCGCACCGGGCGGTTCATCCTCACAGGCTCTGCGGTCCCACCGGACGACATCACGCGGCACTCCGGTGCTGGGCGCATCGCCCGGGTGCGGATGAGACCCATGTCGCTGCTCGAGACAGGGGAGTCCACCGGTGACGTGTCGCTGGCGGCGCTGCTGGAGGGTGCGCCCGTGGCGGCCCGCCGCCCGGAGGCCGACTTCAGGGACATGCTCGACGCGCTCTGCCGGGGCGGCTGGCCTCGCCTGCTTGGCCGGTCCGTGCCGGACGCGCAACTCTTCCTGGACGGCTACATCTCGGAACTCTGCCGGACCGACGTCAGCGCGGTGGACGGGGTGGCGCGCGACCCGGCCGGGGTGGCCAGGTTGATCGCCTCCATCGCACGCAACGTGGCCACGACGGCGTCGTTCTCCAGGCTCGCTGCCGAGGCCGCCGGTGACCGGCCCCTCAACCGCACCACGGCCGCCGAGTATCTGCGGTCCCTGGAGCGACTGTTCATCGTGGAGGATGCTCCTGCGTGGCGCTCGCACCTGCGGTCCAGGGCCACGCTGCAAAGCTCGGCCAAGCGACACTTCGTGGACCCCTCACTGGCCGTCGCTGCCCTGGCCGCCGGCCCCGAGTTGCTGCTGGGCGACCTGGAGGCGCTGGGGTTCCTGTTCGAGTCGCTGGTCGTGCGGGACCTGCGCATCTACGGCGGGGCCCGCGGAGCCTCGGTCTACCACTACCGCGACAGCGACGCGCTGGAAGTCGACGCCATCGTCGAAGCACGCGACGGGCGCTGGGTCGCCGCGGAAGTGAAGCTCGGCGCGGACGAGGGCATCGAGGGAGCCGCCCGGTCGCTGCTGCGCCTGCGCCACAAGGTGGACACCTCGCGCACGTCCGAGCCGTCCAAGCTGCTGATCATCACGGCCACCGGCTACGGCTACGAACGTCCCGACGGCACCACCGTCGTTCCCCTCACAGCACTCGGCCCCTAGCGCGTGGTGTGCATGCTGAT
>JAPONU010000543.1 GCA_026713745.1 bacterium | reverse complement strand
CCCGCTGAACGCGGCCACCGCCGCGATCGAGAGGTCCAGCCCGCCGCTGATCAGCAGCACGGTGAGCCCGATGGCCATGAGCCCCCGGATGGAGATGTTCTCACCGATGTTCACGATGTTGTTGACGGTGAGGAAGTAGGGGGATCGCTGCCAGGCGTAGATGACCAACCCCGCCAGAGCGATGAGCAGACCGGGGATCGTCCATTCGTTGAGGCGCCGGAACGGCCACCAGCGGTGTTTGCGCTCTTCGGGGGGCAGGAGTCGATCACGCACGGCCCAACTCACGACCCGGGAGCCCAGATCGCCCGTCACGGCCGCACCCCCGGGGGCCGGGAGACTGGTGAGCAATGGCCATTTCTCCGAACCCACAAGCCCATTAACAGCCAATCGGCGACGGTCCGCGTGTCGCGCACCGAGCAATGGCCATTTCGCCGAACCCACAAGCCTATTAACAGGGCTTTCGCGGCGATGGATTGGCCGATTCGGGGATTACTCACAACACTCCGGGACCGGTTCACGACGACCCGCCAACGACCGAACCGCCAACGGCCGAACCGCCGACCGACGACCTGCCAACCGCCGACCTGCCAACCGCCGACCCGCCAACCGCCGACCCGCCAACCGCCGACCCGCCAACCGCCGACCCGCCAACCGCCGAGGTGCCATTGGTGAATTGCGAGGGCAGCGCCCCGGTGATCCAACCGATGACTTCGGTCTGCGTCGTGGCCGCCGCAGGCACATCGGCCCACAGCCGGCCCTGGCGCAGCACCACGATCCGATCGGCGATGTCGAGGATGTCGCTGAGGTCGTGGGTGATCAACACGATGGCGCTGCCGTGGGATTTCATGTCGACGACGAGATCGTGCACCTGCGCGGTCTGCTCCACGCCGAGCGAGGCGGTCGGCTCGTCGAGCAGCAGGACGTCGCCGCCCTGGGCCACGGCCCGGGAGATGGCCACCGCCTGGCGCTGCCCCCCCGAGAGCACGCCCACGTCGACGCGGACCGAAGGAAGCGTGATGTTGAGGCGCCTCAGTAGGTCTGTGGCGTCACGTTCCATCTTGCGGCGGTTCAAGACAATGCCCCAGCGCCGCGGTTCTCTCCCGAGGGAGATGTTGTGGGCCACCGGGCGCGTCTCCACGAGGGAGAGGTCCTGGTACACGGTGGCGATGCCGAGAGCCATGGCGTCGTTGGGATCGGTGATCGACACCGGCTCGCCGTTGCGGGCGAAGCTCCCCTCATCGGCGTAGTAGACGCCGGAGAGGATCTTGATGAGCGTCGACTTGCCGGCGCCGTTGTCGCCGAGCAGGCCGATCACCTCGCCGGGATTGATGTCGAGGTCGACGTCCACGAGCGCCTCCACGTGACCGAAGGACTTCGACACACTGCTCATGCTGAGGAGTGGGGGCATCACGACTTCCCGGAGGTTGGCGAACAGGTGCAGATGATCATGACCTCGAACTCATTCGGAACTGTCTGCGGCGCACGAGCGGCCCCACCTTGTTGGCGGCCACGACATGATCATGACCTCGAACTCATTCGGAACTGTCTGTGGATCACGGTCGCGGAGGGTTGGCGAGACGGGAACAGACCCTCGACTGGGCGTGTGCGCCCCGGCGGGCAAGGGCCGGGGCGCACACGACGGTCGAAGCAAGCCGGCTAGCCGGGGTACAACTCCTGCACGTTCGCGCGGATGACCGGTGACACCGACGGGATGACCCGGTCGGGCACGATCCGGCCCTCGAGCATGTCCACCACGGCCGGCACCAGGTACTGCCCGTAGCGCTCGGGGAAGAACGAGATGGTGGCCTTGAAGACCGACTCCTCGTCGGTGCGCTCGCGCAGGTCCACGAGCGCCTCGTCGGAGGCACCCAGTCCGACCGCCGCGGCCCGGCCCAGGAAGCCGGCCTGCTCCAGCGCCAGTGCGCAGTCCACGCCGGGCTGGTCGCTGTGGCCGAAGCAGAGCACGTTCTGGGCGTCGGGGTTGGCGGTCGCCCAGTCGGTCACCAGCGGGAACACGTCGTCGAGGGCCTGGTGGGGAATATCCACGTGGATGTTCTCCTCGGGTATGGCGAAGGACTCCAGCACGCCGGCGATGGCGCCGTCGCGACGCTCGCCCATGACCTGCACCCCCGCGGTCCAGAGAACCACCAACTCGGTCTCGGCGGGGTCCCAGCCCTGGTCCTCGGCGAAGCCCGCCAGGAAGCGGCCCGCCTCGAGGGAGGCCTCGAAGTTGTCGGGACCGAAGTTCTTGCAACCCGGATGGGGGCCGTCCCAGGTGATGCAGGGCAGACCGTTGTCGATGTAGATGCCCGCGATCAACTCCTCGGTTCCGGCGATCCAGTTGGCGAAGATCACGCCGTCGGCTTCCTGAGCGACGATCAGGTTGGCGCACTCGACCGTCTTCTCCTGGTCGTAGGCGTTGTCGCAGAAGACGATGTCCACGCCCATCGCGTCGGCCACCTCGTAGATGCTGTCGGTGACCGAGTCGGTGAACGGGATGCCCGCGAGGCCGTCGGCGTGGCCGATCTTCCAGCGCTCGGTGGCGGGACGGATGACCGCCTCGTAGTCGCCGGCGATGGCCTTCACGTTGTGGCGCGCCACGTCGGCTTCCTGCTGGGCTTCGGCTGCCTCCTCGCGGGCCGAAGCAGCCTCGGCCTG
>JAPONU010000542.1 GCA_026713745.1 bacterium | reverse complement strand
GACGGCCAGTTGCACGCCATACAGAAGGCCTTCAAGGAGCAGCACGGCCTGCAGTGCGGGTTCTGCACGCCGGCCATGATGCTCGTGGGGGCCGCCCTGCTGGAGTCCAACGACGACCCGTCCGAGGACGAGATCCGCTGGGCCATCTCCGGCAACCTCTGCCGGTGCACGGGATACATGAACATCGTCAAGTCCATTCAGGCCGCAGCGGCCGAAGGGAGAGCGCAATGACGGCGACCCCCGAACTCGCCACCCCGCCGGAGATCGGCGGCATCGGACACAGCGTGCTCCGCCAGGAGGACGACCGGCTGATCGAGGGTCAGGGAGACTTCCTCGACGACCTGGTCCTGCCCGGCATGCTGCACATGGCCATCCACCGCTCGCCGGTGGCGCACGCGCGCATCCGCGGCATCGATACCGAGGCGGCCTCGGCCGTCGAAGGCGTCGTGGCGGTGGTGACCGGCGAGTTGATGGCCGCCCACAACCTGGCCTGGATGCCGACGCTGTCGGGCGACACCCAGGCGGTGCTCGCCACCGACAAGGTGCGCTACCAGGGCCAGGAGGTGGCGGCGGTGATCGCCACCGACCCGTACATCGCCGCGGACGCGGCCACCCTCATCGAGGTGGACTACGAGATGCTGCCGGCGGTGACCGGTCCCCAGCAGTCGCTGTCCGCGGACGCCCCGGTGATCCGCGACGAGAAGGAGGGCCAGACCGACAACCTGGTCTACACCTGGTCCAGCGGTGATGCCGAGGCCACCGACGCGGCCTTCGCCCGTGCGGCCAAAGTTGTCTCGCTGGAGACGTTCTACCCGCGCTCGCACCCGGCGCCGCTGGAGACCTGCGGCATCGTGGCCGACGTCAACTCGGTCACCGGCCAGGCCACGGTGTACCTCACCTCGCAGGCCCCACACGCCCACCGGACGCTGTTCGCCCTCGTGGCGGGGCTGCCCGAGCAGAAGATCCGCATCATCAGCCCGGACATCGGCGGCGGCTTCGGCAACAAGGTGCCGATCTATCCGGGTTACGTGGTGGCCACCGCCGCCTCGCTGCTGCTGGGCACTCCGGTGAAGTGGATCGAGTCGCGCAGCGACAACCTCATCTCCACGGGGTTCGGGCGTGACTATCACATGCGCGGCGACTTGGCGCTCGACGGCGACGGGCGCATCCTGGCGCTGCGAGCCGACGTGTTGAGCGACCAGGGCGCGTTCTACTCCGACGCCCAGCCGTCCAACTTCCGGGCGGGCCTGTTCCACGTCGTGACCGGGTCGTACGACTTCCCGGCCGCGCACGTGACCTGCAAGGGGGCGTTCACCAACAAGGCGCCCGGCGGCGTGGCGTACCGCTGCTCGTTCCGCATCACCGAGGCCTCGTACCTCATCGAGCGCCTGGTGCAGAACGCGGCCTACGAGATCGGCATGGATCCGGCCGAGTTCCGGTTGCTGAACTTCATCCGCGAGGATCAGTTCCCGTACGCCACCCCGACCGGCTTCGTCTACGACTCCGGCGACTACCACACCGCATTGCGCAAGGCGTTGGACGAGGTGGGTTACACCGAGTTGCGTGCGACCCAGGCGGCGGCACGGGAGGAGGGCCGGCTGATCGGCATCGGCATCGCCCACTTCACCGAGGCCGTCGGTGCCGGGCCGTCGCGCACCTACGACATCGCCGGGTTGAAGATGTTCGACTCGGCCGAGTTGCGGGTGCACCCCACCGGCAAGGCCATCCTGAAACTCGGCGTGAAGACCCAGGGCCAGGGGCACGAGACCACGTTCGCCCAGATCGTGGCCAGCGAGTTGGGCATCCCCGTCACCGACATCAAGGTGGTGCACGGCGACACCGACAACACGCCCTACGGCCTGGGCACCTACGCCTCGCGTTCGACGCCCACCAGCGGGGCGGCCACGTCGATGGTGTCGCGCAAGCTGGCCGACAAGGCCCGCACGATCGCCGCGCACCTCTTGGAGGCCGCCGAGGCGGACATCGACCTCGCCGCCGGTGTGTTCTCGGTGCGGGGCACGCCCGAGCGGTCGGTGACCATCCAGGACGTGGCGTTCGCCGCCTACACCAACATGCCCGAGGGCGTCGAGCACGGCCTCGAGGGCAGCTCCTACTACGACCCGCCGAACCTCACGTTCCCCTACGGCAGCTACATCGTGGTGGTCGAGGTGGACGCCGAGACCGGCGTGTGGAAGGTGGAACGCATGGTGGCGCTGGACGACTGCGGCGTGCGCATCAACCCCATGATCGTGGAGGGCCAGATCCACGGCGGCCTCACCGAGGGCTTCGCCAAGAGTTCCATGCAGTGGATCACCTTCGACGACGACGGCAACTGCATCGGGTCCAACTTCATGGACTACCTGGTGCCGACCGCCTGGGAGACGCCGCGCTTCGAGTTGCTGGAGACCTGCGTGCCCTCGCCGCACCACCCCATCGGGGCCAAGGGCGTGGGGGAGTCGGCCACCGTTGGATCGCCGGCGGCGTACGTGAACGCGGTCATCGACGCCCTGGCCCACCTCGGCGTGCGCAACATCGACATGCCGGTGCTGCCCGACCGGGTCTGGGACGCCATCCAGTCGGCTTCGTAGCCCCTGGGCTGCTACGGGCGTTCCGGGGTCGCGCCCTTCGCGCCTTCCTCCACCCCGGTCACGGGCGCCGCGAGGGTGTCGAGAATGAGGGCGTCCACCACGGCTTTCAGCGCTTCGCTGTCGTCGGCCCCGGACGCCAGCGCTTCGCGGTAGACGGTTAGCTGACGGTCGGCCGAGGTGCCGCGCTCGCAGATGGTGCGGATGTGCTCAACCTCCGCAACGCAGTCCAGAGCCTCGGCGTCGGGCTTTGTCAGCACGATGACCTCCTCCACCAGGTCCGCCAGCGGCACCAACGCAGCCTTCCCGAGATCGATCAGGTGGCCGCCTGCGCCGTAGCGCTGTGCACGCCAGAGGTTCTCCGCGATCAGGAAGTTGGCGTAGCTGCGCCAGCGCTGGTTCGCCGTCTTCAACCGCCACAGCATGCGCAGCAGGCACACATAGGTGGCGGCGATGGCGATCGTGTCCTCCATCCTGGTCGGGAGATCGGTTATCCGCAGTTCGAGTGTGGGGTAGCGCTCCGACGGCCGGACGTCCCACCACACCTTGCTCGAGTCCTCGATGATCCCGGCCCGCACGAGCACGTCCACGTGCCGTTCGAACTCGGACCACGAATCGAACCTCTCGGGCAGGCCGGTGCGGGGCAGGGTTCCGAACACGGCCATGCGGTAGCTCTTGAGGCCGGTGTCCCGAGCCTGCCAGAACGGTGACGAGGTGGACAGTGCCAGCAGGTGGGGCAGGAAGTACGGGATCTGGTTCATGAGGTCGATCCGCAGTTCGGGATCCTCGATCCCCACGTGGACGTGCAGTCCGGAGATGATCAACTGGCGCGTCACGTGCTGGAGGTCGCGCTGGATGGCTTGGTAGCGCTCGCCGGCAGTGATCTGCTGCTGCTCCCAGCGGGCGAACGGATGGGTGGATGCGGCGATCGGCGCGAGCCCGTACTCGGCGGCGGCTTCGGTCACCGCGATCCGCAACAGGCCGACATCGGCGCGCAAGTGCCTCAGGTCGTCGCAGACTCCGGTTCCGATCTCGATCTGGCAGGCGAAGAACTCAGGGCTGACGAGGCCGTGGCGCAATTCGGCGACCTTCTCGATCAGCCCGGGAGGTTGCGACGGCACGAGGGCGCCGCTCTGGCGGTCCACGAGGAGGTATTCCTCCTCGATTCCCATCGTCCATGACGGCTCGTCCATGTCGCGGGATTCTATTTCGCCCCCGCGGGACCGGTGGCCGCTCCGCCGGTTCGCAGTCCCCGCGCCGTTTCGGTGGCGGGGGCTCGGTGTCTGTAGGGTGACCGGCGGGATGGTCCGGAGCGGCGCGTACGGAGCGGAGGCGGAAGAGCCGTGACGCTGTCGGTGCTGCAGGAGGCGGTGGCGCTGGCCGAGTCTCGTGTGCCGTTCGTGCTGGCGACCGTTGTTTGGCGGCGGGGGCCTTCTTCGGGGCAGCAGGGATCGAAGGCGGTGATCCTGGCCGACGGCACCGTGCGGGGCTGGTTGGGCGGGGCGTGTGCGGAGCCGACGGTGGTGGTGCAGGCCCGGGATGCGCTGCTGGACGGCGAGCCCCGGTTGTTGCTGCTGGGGGACGTGGAGAGCCCGTCGGGCGCGTCGCTCGGCGCAGGGTCGCAGCCCCCTGGTCCGGGCGGCGGCGGCGGTTCGGGCGGCGGTGGTTCGGGCGGCTCCTCCGGCAGCGGCGGGCCGGAGGGGACGTACTCGGTGCCGATGGCGTGTGAGAATGACGGTGGCCTGGAGGTGTACTTGGAGCCTGTCCCGCCCCGCCCGCAACTCGTCGTGATCGGCCGCTCGCCGGCCGTCGCCGCGCTGGCGCTCATGGGGCGTGCGCTGGAGTGGGACGTGGCGGTCATCGACGACGGCGGTTCACCCGACGAGCATCCGGTTCCGGAGCTTGTGCGCACCACACTGGACCTCTCCGGTTTGGGTGTGGGTGTGGGGTCCGCGATCGTGGTGGCGACTCAGGGCCATTACGACGACCTGGCTCTTCAAGCCGCGCTCGCCACTGATGCCGCCTACATCGGCCTGGTGGCGGCGACCAAGCGGGCCGACGCCGTGGCGGAGAACCTGCGTGGCCGAGGGGTGACCGACGAGGACCTGGCGCGGATCCAGGCTCCGGCGGGGCTCGACCTGGGGCGGCTCGCCAACCGGGAACTGGCGGTGGCGATCATGGCCGACCTGGTGGCTCGGCGCGCCTCAGGCGAGTTGTCGCGCTGGGGTGCGGTGCCCGAGGCGCCGGCCACGGCCGTCGATCCGGTCTGCAACATGACCGTCCTGGTGGCCGGCGCCAAGTACCAATCCACCCACGAGGGGGTCGACTTCTGGTTCTGCGCCTCAGGCTGCAAGAAGGCATTCGACGCCGATCCTGCGTTGTTCCTATGAGGCGGCCGGGGTTCCTGTGAGCTGGTCGGGCCACTGCCGGAGAACCCGGCCACGTCAGGGCGACCGAGCCGCCACGACCGCCCTGCGGGTTTCTCGTGCCCTGGGCGCCAACACACCGCCGGCCACCGGCCCCGGCCGAGCCGCCGCTACCGCCCTGCGGGTTTCTCACGCCCCGGGCACGAGCACACCGCCGGCCACTGGCCCCGGCCGAGCCGCCGCTACCGCCCTGTGAGTTCCTCACGCCCGCTGCGCTGGGGCCTCATCGGCGCCAGCAACATTGCCGCCCGCTGGGTCCTCCCGGCGATCCGCGCCGGCGGGGACTTCGCGGAGTTCGTCTACAGCTCCACGGAGGCTTGGGCTGCTGAGTACGCCAAGGCCAATGAGATCGCCCATTCGACCGACGACTTCGCCCGAGCCTGTGAGTGGCCTGAGGTGGACGCCGTGTTCGTCTCGGGCGTCAACGAGCGCCACGCCCCCCAGACCATCGCCCTGGCCGCGGCCGGCAAGCACGTGCTGTGCGAGAAGCCGATGGCGCTCACGGTTACCGACGGCCGCGCCATGGTCGACGCCGCCGAGCGTCACGGCGTCGTACTGGCGATCAATCATCATCTCCCCGGCGCTGACACGATCCGGACGATTCAGCGGCTCGTCTCGTCGGGTTCTCTCGGGGTGCCGCTGGCGGTGCGGCTCAGCTTCACCATCATGATCTCCGAGCGGCGTCCGGCTTGGCGACTCCACGATCCGATCGGCGGCGGCGCCATCCTGGACCTCACCACCCACAGCATCTCGGTGGCCCAGGCCATCCTGGGCACCACGGCCACCGAGGCCACGGCCATCGCGGTCCGCCAGGGGCCGTGGGCCACCCCGGGCGACGGCGGCCCCCCCGATGCGGTCATGGCGGCGCTGCTCTTCGGCGACGTGCCGGTGCAGACCCACGACGCCTACACCGTCGAGCACTGCCCGACCACCGTGGAGGTCATCGGCACCGAGGCCTCGTTGATTGCCCCCGGCGTCTTGGCCCAGGAACCCGGCGGCACGATCTGGCACGTCGTCGGCAGTGAGATGACCGAGATCGAGGCCCCCGACCGCCGCGACCTCTACGAGATCGTCACCGACGGTGTCCGCGCCGCCATCGCCGGCACCGGCCGCCCCACCGTCACCGCCGCCGAAGGCCTCTCCGCCCTCGCCGGAGCCCTCGCAGTAGCCGAATCCGCCAAGACGGGCCGAACCGTCACCGTCGCCGGCCTCGGCTGAGGTACGGCAAAGGGCCGCCGTCAGCGAGACCGTCCTTAGGGAGTGGAGATCTGAAGACTACTTACTATACATTATATTTGTGGAAAGTCGTACGATGAGTTGGTATATTCTGGTATCGACAGTGATGAGTTCATCAGGAGAGCCAGACACTATGCCCGTAGCAGGGGTCACGAGTTCCGGTTCGATCCGGGCCACGGGAAGGGAAGCCATGGGCGGCTACACATTGGCTCTCGATTCACGACGGTCAGGCGGGGAGAACTGTCCAAGGGCATACTGGCCGCGATGCTCCGCCAACTGGACATCGACCGGAGGGAGTTCTGAGTGATGAACTTCTACTACCCGTGCGAACTCGTCGCTGACGAGGACGGATACCTGGTTGCCAGTTTCCCGGATGTGCCGCAAGCGATCACGGGTGGATCCGATCGTCTTGAGGCGATGGAGATGGCGGGGGATGCTCTTGCCGTTGCCTTGGCCGGGTACGTCCACCAGAAGCGGGAAATCCCGACTCCCCGTGCCGTCGAGGCTGGTCAGGAACTCGTCGCCGTGCCGACCGTCGTGGCTGCCAAGCTTGCTCTCTACTCCGCCATGCGCGCCCAGCGCATCACCAAGGTGGAGCTCGCGCGCCGATTGGGAGTCAGCGAGTCAGCGGTCCGGAAGCTGACCAACCCCGACCACCGCTCCCACATCGGCCAAGTCCAGAAGGCCCTTCAAGCCGTCGGCCACAACCTGGCGATCGAGGTCACGCCTGCCTGATGGCGAGGTTCTACCTCGACAGCCCCGAAATGTCCGAGCCGCAAGGCTGACCTTCAGGCGCTGAGGCGGGCTCGGGCTGAGGCGCTTCTCTCCAGTAGGTAGTCGGGGACCATGGCGCGGAGGCGGGCGTTGGGGCTGTCGTCGTCGCCGGCGGCGGTGGCCGTGGTGTCCTCGGCGGTGGCGCCGGCTGCTGCTGCGGCAGCGGCTGCTGCGGCAGCGGCCTCGCGTTCGGCCCTGGCGGCGAGGAAGTGGTTCCAGTCGTCGGGGCGGACCAGTTCGTGACTGTCCAGGGAGCCGAGCTGGATGCCGTTCTCGAAGAACACCCAGTAGCGGCGCCAGGTGAAGCCGTTCACCATCTTCACCTTGCCGGTTGTCCGCGCCGGGACGCCCGGTAGGTCCTCGGTTGCCATCACGATCTCATTGCGGCTGAACGGACGATCCAGCGTGTTGGTGTTGCGGAACAGGCCCATGGTCGTGGTGTGGCTCCGTCAGGGGTCAGGGGATCGGCCCATACCGTAACGGCCGGGCATCGCTCCGATGCGCGTCGTCCCCCCGGTTCCCGACGTTGGTCGGAGAGATGCCTGCCGGGCCCCCCACCGGCCGAGTGGCTCCGGCTCGCACGACGCCCCCGGGTCGGGTTGGGGAGCGCCGTGGCGGCCAGGGACTCCGCCGCGCCGGGTCGCTCCGGCTCGCACCATGCGCCCGGGTCGGGTTGGGGTCGCCCGTACGATGGGATAACGCTTGCGTCCGGAGGAGGAGTCAGCCATGGCGTGGAGACCCGATGCCCTGCCCTCGGCGGCGGAGTTGTTCATGGACGAGCGCCATCTGGCGACGCTCAGCGTCCCGCGCCCCGACGGCGCGCCCCACGTGACGCCGGTGGGGTTCACCTGGGACGGCGAGTCGGGGCTTGCCAGAGTCATCAGCTTCGCCGGCGCCCGCAAGGTGCAACTGCTGGAGGCGGCCGGTCCGACGCCGGTGACCGTCTGCCAGACCGACGGCGGGCGCTGGCTGGCGCTGGAGGGCACCGCGGTGGTGACCGCCGACCCGGAGCGCTGCGCCGAGGGTGTCAGCCGCTATGCGCGCCGCTACCGACCACCCAGCGACCGGGGGGCGGACCGGAGGGTGATCGAAGTGGCGGTCACCCGTATCACCGGTCGGGTGTGACCCCGGAACCCGCATTCCCTACATCAAGAACTCCGGATTCCCTACACTGAGAACCCCGGAATCCCTACATCAAGAACTCCGGATTCCCTACACTGAGAGCCCCGGAATCCCTACACTGAGAGGCCCCGAATGTCTACTATCGGACTGGTCGGGCGCTATGGGCGTCCGTCTCGGCAGGCCGGACCCGGTTTCGGCGACACGGTTGGGGAGAACGACCATGAAGCAGGCCCCTTCACCGGAGGGTGACGCACTCACCCCGGTGGGCTACCTGCCTCGTGTGGCGGACCGGACCGTGGCCGAGCGCCTCGGGTCGGTCGGCGCGGTGCTCATCGAGGGTCCGAAGGGCTGCGGCAAGACCTGGGCGGCATTGCGCCATGCCGCAAGCGTGGTTCGTTTCGATGCCGACCCCACGGCGAGGCGGCTCGCAACGGTGAGCCCGCAAGCGGTGCTGCGTGGCGAGGCGCCGAGACTGCTCGACGAGTGGCAGCTGGCGCCGGATGTCTGGAACCACGTCCGCCACGCCTGTGACCTGTCGAGCGAGCCGGGGCGTTTCCTGCTCACCGGTTCGGCCGCGCCGGCCGACGACATCACCCGCCATTCGGGCGCGGGACGTATTGCGCGGGTGAGGTTGCGCCCCATGTCGCTCTTCGAGTCGGGCCTGTCCGGCGGCTCGGTGTCGCTCGGCGATCTTCTGCTGTCCGGCATGCCCGAGACCTCCGAGGCCGGTAATACAACCTTCGAGGACGTGATCAGGGCCATGTGCGTCGGGGGATGGCCCTGGCTGCTGAAGCAGTCACCACAGATCGCCGGGAACCGCCTGCGCGAGTACCTCGACGAGATTCGCCGGCTGGACGTCGATGGCGGCAACGGACGCGGACGGAACCCCGTGCTTGTGGAGAAGCTGATTCTGTCGCTGGCGCGCAACACCGCTACCACAGCGCCCAACTCGCGGCTGGCTCACGACGCCGACAGCGAGAGGCCACTCAACCACCAGACGGTGCGCGCCTACCTGGACGCCCTGACCCGACTGTTCGTGCTCGAGGATCTCCCCGCCTGGTCCCCTCATCTGCGTTCGCGTGGGCGCCTCACCAAGTCCGCCAAGAGGCACCTGGTCGACCCCTCGCTGGCGACGGCCGCCTTGAGGGCGGGCCCGGAGGCGCTCATGGCCGACCTGGCGGCATGCGGCCTGCTGTTCGAGTCGCTCGTGGTGCGCGACCTTCGAATCTACGGTGACGCGAACGAGTGCGACATCTATCACTGCCGTCTCGACAACGGCGTGGAGGCCGACGCCATTGTCCGGCGCCGCTACAGCGGTGAATGGATCGCCGTGGAGGCGAAACTCGCCGACAACCCCGACACGGTGGATGCAGCGGCCGGCTCGCTGTTGCGGTTCGCCGGTTCGGTGGACACCGCCAGGGCCGGGCCGCCGGTTGCGCTGCTGGTCATCACGCCGGCCGGCTACGCCTACGAGCGGCCCGACGGTGTGATCGTGGCGCCGATCACGGCGCTCGGACCGTGAAGCCGGCCACGGACTTCGCCCCCGACTCTGGCGGGGTGTTCTGCTGTAGGACAAGGTGTACCCATGGAACGAATCGGCAAGGCATCGGCATCCGGGGGCGAGCTGCTGCGCTCGTGGGGTAGCGAGATCGAGCAGGGCACGCTGCGCCAGGCGCTCACCTCGGCGCGCTGCGCGGCCGTGTCGGGTCCGGTGGCGCTCATGGCCGACGCGCACGTGGGCATCGGGGCGACCGTGGGGTCGGTCATCCCCACCACCGGGGCCATCATCCCCGCCGCGGTCGGCGTGGACCTGGGCTGCGGCATGATCGCCGTGCGCACCGACCTGACCGCCGCCGACCTCCCCGACAGTCTCGATCCGCTGCTCGCCGACGTGGAGCGGACCATCCCCGCGGGGTTCGCCGCGCACCCCCGGGCCACCAGGGCCGCTCAGCGATGGTTGGGCGACGACCCGCTGCCGCACCCCGAGGTCCTCACACGCAAGGAACTCGCCAAAGCCGGCCCGCAGCTCGGCACCCTCGGCGGCGGCAACCACTTCGTGGAGGTCAGCCTCGACACCGACGAGCAGGTGTGGTGCGTGCTGCACTCGGGCAGCCGCGGCATCGGCAACCGGCTGGCCACCCGCCACATCGACGGCGCCCGCCGCCTCTGCGCCGACCTGCAGCGGGCGCTGGAGGACCGCGACCTGGCGTACTTCCTGCAGGGCGACGAGCAGTTCGAACGCTACGTGGACCACATGCTGTGGGCGCAGCGCTACGCCTTCGCCAACCGCGAACTCATGATGGACGCCCTGCTGGCGGCGGTGGGTCGGGCCGTCGGCCGGCGTCCCGCCGAGGCCGAGCGCATCAACTGCCACCACAACTACGCCGCCCGCGAGGTCCACGACGGGCGTGAGCAGTGGATCACCCGCAAGGGGGCGATCCGGGCCCGTGCCGGCGACCGGGGTGTGATCCCCGGCTCGATGGGCAGCGACAGCTACGTGGTGACGGGCCTGGGCAACCCCGACTCGTACACCTCGGCCGCCCACGGCGCCGGGCGGCGCATGAGCCGCAAGCGGGCCAAGCGGGACCTCTCGATCGACGACTTCCGCGAGGCCATGGCCGGGAGGACCTGGCAGCACGGCCGGGCCGAGCGCCTCGTGGACGAGTCTCCGATGGCCTACAAGGACATCGCCACCGTGATGTCCGACCAGGCCGACCTGGTACGAATCGACCGTGTGCTCCGGGCGATCATGAACTACAAGGGGTGCTGAGATGAGTGGCGACAGAGCATTCGAAGGCAAGGTGGCCGTCATCACCGGCGCCGCCAGCGGTCTGGGCCGGGGCATCGCCGACCGGTTCGGGGCGGCCGGATGCCGCCTCGTGCTGGCCGACGTGGAGGAGGCCGCCCTGGCGCAGGCG
This sequence comes from bacterium, assembly GCA_026713745.1. Taxonomy (GTDB): domain Bacteria; phylum Actinomycetota; class Acidimicrobiia; order Acidimicrobiales; family CATQHL01; genus VXNF01. The sequence goes on along the minus strand of JAPONU010000542.1, from coordinate 977 downwards.
ACGGCCGGACTCACCGACGCCGGCGCCGAGGCCGCCGCGGTGCTGACCGACGTGTCCGATGCCGCCTCGATGGACGCCCTGGCCGAGACGGTCCTGGAACTCCACGGGCACGTGGACCTGCTCTTCAACAACGCCGGCGTGGGGATCCAGAAGCCCACGGCGGAGATGACCACGCGGGATTGGGACTGGGTGCTGGGCGTGAACCTGTGGGGCGTCATCCACGGCCTGCGGGTCTTCCTGCCGCACATGCTGGCCCGCGACGCCGGCCGCATCATCAACACGGCGTCCTCGGCGGGCCACGTCGTCGTCCCCCTTCTCGCCGCCTACAACGCCTCCAAGCACGCCGTCGTGGCCATCTCCGAGACGGTGCGGGCCGAGTTGACTCACCAGGCCAGCGCGGTGAGCATCACCGCCTTCTGCCCGGGCATGGTCCGGACCAGGATCACCAGCTCCGAGCGGAACCGCCCCGAGTCGCTCCGCAACTCCGGCGAAGCGCTGCCCGCCAAAGACGCCTGGGACGAGAAGGGTGCACGAGGTCGCCAAGAGGCCCTCGAGGCCCAGTTTGGCCGGGCGAAGCAGCCCGCTGAAGCCGCCGACATCCTCCACGACGGCCTGCTGGAGGGCCGCTTCTACATCTGGACCGACGACATCTTCGTCGAACCGCTGCGCAACCGCCACGCGGAGATCCAACGCTCCATCGACGACGTCCGCGAGTAGTTGCGCCGAGCGGATGCACTTCGCGGGTGAGTCCGGCCGCGTCGCCCGGGATCAATTCACGGCGGCCTCAGGGTTGGGGACGATGGCCTCGTTCGCTCTGTCCTCGAAGTGCACCCTGAAACGCACGTACGGCGTGTCTGGTCTCCGGACGGAGTTCGGAGCAACGATGTGGAGTCCAAGGATGCAGGAACTCGACGGGATCTCGCTCCCGGAGTCCGCTTCATCTAACGCGTGCTCGACGATCGGGTAGACGATTAGCG
>JAPONU010000541.1 GCA_026713745.1 bacterium | reverse complement strand
GCTGCGAGTCCTCAACGCCCTCGTCGCCGCCGGCCGGCTCGAACGCCGCGGCAGTCGGCGGGGCAGCCACTACGTCCTCCCGGGAACACCCGATCCAGCGGAATGACAGAGTTATGACATATTTGTGAGACGTAGACGGGCGGCCCTAACGAATATGTCATAACCGCTCAACCTCGGCGAGGCGGGCTTGGTGCTCCTGGTACCGACTCTCCAGGTTGTTCCAGAGCCGCTCGGGCACGCCTGTGGCACGTTCGAGTCGACGTGCTGTGTCGCCTGCGATGGGGACCTTGCCCCGGATGATCTGGTCGATGTGCTCCGGCGAGAGCCCGGTGCGCCGGGCCAACTCGGCCTGGCTCATCGACAGCTCCGCCAGCGCTTCCTCGAGGGTCCAGCCGGGCGGGGTGGCGTGGTCCGGGCTGTACGGATAAGTCGGCGTCATGGCGGTCTCCCGCGCTTGTGGCGTCTCAGTGGTAGTCGGCGGTTCCGATGATGACCACGACGCGGATTCTGCCGCGGACGAGGCGGCGTCGATCGCCGACGACGAATGGCTGGGCACGTCGAGAGCTTCGTCGCCGCGCTCAATCGGCTGTTCGAGCAAACGGCCGATCATTGGCGTGTGTGTATAGTAGGCGGGTGCCCCGGATGCAGGTCTACCTGCCGACAGAGCTCTACGCAGCGGTCAAGGAGTACAACATGCCCGCTTCGAAGCTTCTGCAGGACGCCGTGCGGGCTGATCTGCGGCGCCGCGAGCTGATCGAGGGGGCCCGGCGTTACCTGTCGGAGTTGATCGACGAGGTCGGCGAGCCCTCGGCGGAGGAGTTCGCCGCTGCTGAGGCCCTGTCCCGCGTCATCCGCCGGGACGGCGTCGACCGATGACGCCGCTCGCCCTGGACTCGGGGGGCGTCACCGCACTGGCGCAGCGCCGCCCGAGCGCGGCGGCTCTGATCGAAACGTTCATCCGGGACGAGATCTGGCCGCCGGTGGTGCCCTCGGTGGTGCTGGCGGAGTGCGTGTCGGGCCGGCAACGAACCGATGCCGCTGTCAACCGATTCCTCAAGCACTGCGAGGTCATCGAGGTCCTGCCGGAGCGGGTTGCGAGACGGGCCGGAACTCTGCGCGCGCTGGCCGGTAGAGGATCGGCCACCGACGCAGTCGTCGTCGCCGGCGCCGAGCCCGGCGGCACGGTGCTGACGGGCGGCGTTGCGGATCTGCGTGCCCTCGCCGAGTACGCCGAGGACGTCGAGGTCCGCCGACCCTGATCGCTCCGAGGTCCGGCAGACGAGCGAACCGTTCCCACGAGGCTCCGTCGATGCTGCCAACCGCCACGGTAGGGGGCCGGGGCAGTTGGACATCGCGCGAGCGATCGCCGGCGAGGGTTGTGGCCTGACGGGTCACCAGGCGGGGAAGGTGGCGGGGTGGTTGACCCATACGGTGAGGCCCGTCGCAGAGGTCGCCGTCGTCGGCGAGCCGAGTGTGCGCCGTCCCCACCCCGGCCTGGTGCTGCGGCCGCGCGCGAACGACAGTCGCCGCGGGCTGAGCGCCCTCGAGGTCACCTACCTCGAGGCGGTCATGAACTTCGATGTCTGCGCCGAGTTGGCGTGGCCGGAGGCGCTCCGCGTGACGGCGCAACGCGTTGATCATCTGGAGCATCTGCGTGCCGATGCGTTGCGCGAGGTCGCCGCGGCCGAACGGGGCGCGGGCGCGGTCGCGATGCGCGCCAGGATGCGGGAACTCTGCGCGGTCCTCGATGGGATCGCACCCCCGCCGGCGCCGACCGGCGCCAGCGCGCCGCCGCGGCGGCGCGGCGAGCCGTTGACCGCGGCGCATCTTCCCGCACCGATGTCCGCTGGGCAGGGATCGAGGATCGCCGCGCTGTCGAGTTTCGTGAATCGTTGGGCGCTGCACCCCGCGCGCCGCCCTGCGATGTGTGCACCACCCCCGAGCGGGCCGAACCGTCTCGATCTCGTCCGGATTGCCGCGACGGTGCACGCGCTCTGTGATCGGGACGGCGTCGGCGTGCCGGAATGGGTCTGGGCGCACACGTGGCACGAGGACGTTCGCATCTACGATGTCGGCGAGGTGTCCGCCGGGTTCCGCAACAGCGCTGTCGGGGCGTGCGCGCACCATCGTGTGTGGTTCCGCGAGGACCACATCATGTGCATTCGCGTGCACGGCATGTGGAGCCCCGCGGGGCAGCGGTGAGCGACAGCGGCGGTTTCTCGCTCGCCCGGGTTCTCGACCGAGGACGACCTGTCGATGTTGATCGATTCGTACTTCGAGGATCACCCGGATTCGAACCTCGATCGAGCCTGGATGGAGCACACGGCACGGGAGTCAGCGGCGCTCTTCGGAGCGCAGCACTGGGGCTCGGGAATCGATCCACCGGAAAGTCCACCCCTACAGGAGCCGAAGGGGCGGGCGCTCGGCCAGTGAGACTCGTCCTCGAAGCGGAAGTCACCCATATCGACCAGGGACTTTCTGAACGAGCAGTGATCGGCGGCGAGTTCCAGAGGCCGGTCGATAATCGGGCCGCGGGCGGGCTGCGGCGCACGTTCATCTGCAGTCAACCTGCTCCGCCAAGTTGGCCTCTTCGACGAGGCGAGCCTGGTGCTCCTGGTACCTGCTCTCGAGGTTGTTCCAGAGCCGGTCGGGTACGCCGGTGGCGCGCTCGAGACGCCACGCCACCTCGGTGGTGATGGGAACCTTCCCGCGCACGATCTGATCGATGTGCTTCGTCGATAGCCCGGTGCGGCGAGCCAACTCGGCCTGGCTCATCGACAGTTCCTCCAGCTTCTCCTCGAGAGTCCAGCCGGGTGGGGTGGCGTAGTCCGGACTGTATGGATATGTCGTCATGGATTTCTCCGGGCGACCGGTCGTCTCAGTGGTAGTCGGCGATCTCGGTGATGACCGCGACGAGGACTCTGCTGCGAGCCATGCGTCGTCCGCCACGAGTGGCCGCTGGGGACGGAGCGTGCATCGTGGAGTTCGAGGGAGTCGCCCGGTTGCAGTCGTCGAATCACTCCCTGACTTTCGACGACCATGACGCCCCGACAATGACCCTCCGTATCCGGAGCCGGCCGGAGGGTGACCCGAGTGTCGAGCGGCCCGGCCGACGAGGAGAGTTCGGAGTCATGAGATAGTCGTCTCCGCGCGACCGAGCGTGGGACAGCTACGAGAGAATCGTGAGTTGTCGGCATCCCCGCACGCGCCCGATCGATGGCGCAAACTAGCCGTGTGCCCAACGAGCGGAATTCGCGACATCGAGTTCGGTGAGTCTCCTGGCACGCTTCGACGTGTGACGGTGCTCAATGGGATCAGCGCTGCGTTTGCGCCGACTGGCGGTGAGGCAGGTGCTCGTCGTTGGTATCATCCCGATATGACAAGGGTTCACAATGAATTACATGCTGCGGATTTGGAATCCGAGAATCCTCGGTCAAGTCCGATAATGCCGGAGACCAATGTGGACGTGCACGTGCGAGCGCTTCCGGCGTTCTCCGCCCGGTCGCAGATTCACCTGGCTCCGTCACGCCACGACGAGGGTGATGAGGAGGAGAACGACGATCGTCCAGGACCCGGCTCGATCATCCCGATGACGACGTCCTCGATCTCGCCGGGCCCTGCACGGGTCGTCGTGCCGTAGCGGCGCAAGGAAGAACACAGCGGACCGTTCCGGTGTTGGGGTGATCGTTCCCTTCAGGCCGACTTGTCAGCTGAGGCTGTTTCGCCCGCGTTCACGTCGCCGTCCGTCGGGTTCATGCGAGTCCACTTGCCGTCCCGGAAGTTGACCTCGATGCCGGCGAGAGGAGCCTGTGCATCGAGGGCCTCTCGCACGGCTTGCTGCGCCAGAGGTATCAACTCAGTCGCGATCTGCTGGAAAATTGCCTGAATCTCCGGGGGGAGTTCGCTCGGATCCAGGTTCGACGGCATCTGCGGATTCAGGCTCAGAGACACGTTTAGCGTTGGCGGCATCTGTCGGACAGCCCGGACATCCAGCTTCCCCCGGAACTCGTAGAGCGTTTCGCTGCTCTCCACGACGGCAATAGGGGTCTCCGTCACGAACCGGTCGGTGTCGCTGACGCGCTCTGCGGGATCGATCGGCTCTCGCAGTTTCAGGTCTTCCTCGTACCTACAGAGGAGACTCCACATTGCAGTCTCCAGATCCTCTGGCGCCTTGACGACCGGCAGCCCGATGTCGCTGGCCTCGGCGAACCCGATCGCATGACCGTGGGCGTACACCCGCGCTGCGAGTGTCTCCACGATCGTCTCCATGACGCGTTCGCCGGGTGGGCTCTGTTGGGAGGTCAGCATGCGATGCGCCACATCACGGATGTGAGATCGAGTGCGGTAGACGTGGCCCAGACCGACCGCATCGAGCCGTTCGGCGAGACGTCGCAGACTCTCGGCGAGTGCCGACTGGTCCGTCAACCCGACCTGCTCGCGTACAAAGCGCAGGTAGGCCATCACATCCTCGACATTGATGGTGTCGTCGAGGGGGGTGCCGTCGGGATGTCCCGGCGCGCCGGTCCTGTGCTGGATGCTGAGAATGGGATCAATGGGCCCCAACTCCCCGTGACGGCCGAGGACGATCTCGTCGGCCCCGAGCGCCAAGAGAGTCGCTGCGCTGTTCGCGCGGAAGGGAATCAGGACGTTCCAAGTGTCCGCGTACTGGCGCAATGCAGAAGCGATGCGCCACGGAACTTCAATTGCGCCCCCTCGCGAATAGATGAACAGATCGAGATTCTCCGTGGGACCCATCTCGCGCAGCACGTCGAAAAACGGGCGAACAGCATCATCGCCTATTCGGGCAGAGATGGGATTGCGGTCCCCGGTGACGTACGTGATAACCCGGCTGTCACGCAGGCGCTCGATTTCTGTGATTTCCCGTTGCCGTCGATCCATGCTGACCTCCAACGATGCGGTACCGGCTGTGAGGGAGGGGAAGCAGTTGCGCAGCCGTGTCAAGCCGCGCATTCGGCGGGCAGGCTATCGCCGGGAGGAATGCGTGGGGTCGAGTCCTCCTCTCGAGGACGCCGGCTCGTCGGTGACGGTCAGCAGCTGGACCTGGTCCGCTACTTCGCCACACGGGTTCGCAACGATCCCGCCCGCCGCGAAGCGCCAGTACAGTAGCGGCGTTGTGGACGGGCGGTTGGCCTCGGGTTTCGTGGTGTTCGACCTCGAGGCGAATGCTGATCGTTCGGATCCGCCGGCTCATGAGATCATCGAGATCGGTGCGGTGGCGGTGGAGTGGGGCAACGAGGTGGGGCACTTCTCGACGCTGGTCCGGCCGACCCGGCCGCTGCGGGACGTCACGCGGGACCTGACCGGCCTCGGCGACGCCGATCTCGCAGGAGCCCCGGAACCGGCGGAGGCGCTGGCCCGGTTCTACCGGTTCGTCGGCAACCGGCCGCTGGTGGCCCACAACGGCTTCGGTTACGACTATCGGTTGCTCGACGCTGCCGCGGAGGCCAACGGCGTCGGCGTGCCCGGCGTGCCGCGGCTGGACAGCCTCGAATTGGCGCACTTGGTGTTCCCTCGCGCCCGCCGGGGGGCCACCGGCAACGTCGATGGGACCCGGCCACCGCAAGGGCGTGACCTCGACGAGTTGGCCAGATATTTCTGGGGCGCTGAGCCGCGCCCAGCCCACCGCGCCTTGGACGACGCGCGCCGGCTGCAGCGGGTGCTGACGTGCCTGCTGGCCGAACTCGCCGCCGACGGGCCGGCGCGCCGCCTGCAGCGTTGGGTACTGGGAGCGACGGGCCATCGGTGGGCCGAATTCGTGGCCGAAGTGCGCGAGCCGGTCCCGCTCGAGGACGTGGTTCCCGAACCGGTTCGGCTGCGGCGCAGCAGCGCGAGCGGGAGCTTTGACTCCGGGTCGGTGGGTGCCATGTTCGACGACGGCGGCGTGCTGATGTCGCGGGCACGCTCGCCGCGTCGCCAGCAGATCGAGATGGCTGAACTCGTTGCAACCGGTCTCGGTTCGGGCGGCCGGCGCCTCATCGAAGCCCCCACCGGTACCGGCAAGACGCTGGCCTATCTGGCCCCGGCCGTCGAGTACGCCCGATCCACCGGCAACACCGTGGTCGTCGCCCCGCACTCCAAGGTGCTGCAGGATCAGATCATGTCGACGTTGGAGGAACTCCGGAGCGAGTTGGATCCGTTCGTGGCGGTGCTGATCAAGGGTGCGGGAAACTATCTGAGCCTTGAGGCGCTGGCCGGGGAACTCGACGCCCTCGCCGCCTCGGCTGCTGGGGGAGGCGAACCCGCCTCCGGCGGCGACGCGGCAGCCGGCTTGATGCTGGCGATCCTCTGCGGCTGGGTTGCCACTACCCCGACGGGCGACTGGGACGATCTGCGGACCGGCGCGATCGTGTCCCGGGGCGCCGCCACAGCAGGTGACCGCGCCGGCGCCAACCGGGCCGCGCTGGCGCGCTTGCGGCTCCGCCTCAGCGCCGAGGGTGTCGGTGGCCCACCACGGGGGCCGCTGGAGGAGCGCGACTTCCTGCGCCGGGCCCGGGACGGCCTGCGTCACGCCCACGTCGGCGTTCTCAACCACGCCTTGATCGTGACCTGGGAGGAGTGGCTGGACCGCGCCAACCGGCTGGTGCTCGACGAGGCGCACAACCTGGAGGACGCCGCCACCGACGCGCTGACCGCCGAGGCCGGGTTGGTCGACGTGGAAACCCTCGTCGGGGAACTCTGGGACAGCGGCAACCGCCGCAGCACCGTCCACCGGCTCGCCGGGGCGACCGGATGGGGCCTGGCCGGCGAGCGCCTCGCCGCGTTGCGGGCCGCGGCGAGCGACACCCGCAAGGCCGGTGAGAGTTTCGGTGAGGCGCTCGTGGGATACGTGCGCACCCGTACCGCCGCCGGCGTCGCCGACGCCTACCCCGCGGCGTACCAAATCAGGCCGTGGATCGACACGCGCGATCCGGACTACGCCGAGGTGCGCCGGCGCGGCACCGAACTCCGAAACGCCTTGCGCGGCGTCGCCGACGTCCTCAACGAGGTGAACCTGCCGGGCGAGTTGGTCGCCCCCTACCGGCGTGACCGGCTGGAGGAGGAGATCGCCAGGCTGGGCCGCCACGCCCGTCGCCTCGCCGACACCATCGACATGGTCGTCTGGGCCGAGGATCCGGAGCGCTGGGTCTCCGTCGCCGGCATCAGTCACGACTCCGGTCGTTGGACCTGGGCACTGCGCCGGGTGCCGCTCTCGGTGACCGCCGAACTCGGCGCCCTCTGGGACGGCCTCCACTCCGCCATCCTCACGTCGGCCACGCTGCGGGTGGGCGGCAGCTTCGACCACATCATCCACACCCTGGGGCTCGGCGCCGTGGAGTCGCCGATCGCCCTCGACACTCCGTTCGCCTGGATCCGGGACAACCATCTCCTGCTGCTGATCGACTACCTGCCCGCCCCCCGGGCGCACCTCATGGAGGAGTTCAGAGCCTCAGCCGCCCGGGAGATCCCGCGGTTGCTGACCCTGACCGCCGGCCGCGGCTTGGCGCTGCTGACCGCCCGTGCCCGACTGGAGTTCGTGCGGGACCATGCGCGGCCGATCCTGGAGCGCAACGGCATCCCCCTGCTGGCCCAGGGCGACGACGCTGCGCCGGCCCTCGTCGAGCGCATCCGCAACGAGCGGGCCACGAGCCTGCTGGCGCTGCGGTCGTTCTGGGAAGGTGTGGACGTCCCCGACGAGGCACTGAGCCTGCTGATCATCGAGAAGGTCCCTTTCGACTCGCCCGCCGATCCGGTGACGGCTGCGCGGATGCGGGCCATGGAGCTGCGAGGCAAGGATCCGTTCGCCGCCTACCTGGTGCCGCGGGCGGCGCTGCGTTTCGCCCAAGGCGTTGGCCGGCTCATCCGAACCGAATCCGACCGCGGTGTCACCGCCGTGCTGGACAGCCGCCTCTGCCGCCCGACGCCGTACCGCGACGTGATGCTCGGAATGCTGCCCGGTCCGCCCCGGACCGAGCGAGCCCGCCGAGAGTCCGAAGCCTATGAGCACGTCGCCGGACACCTCCCCGGTGTGCGCTACGACGGGGACATGCGCCGGCGCCTGGAGGCCGTGCCGGGTGCGGGCGCCTGGAGCGACCTCGCCACCCTGGAGTTGAGCGAGGACGACACGGCCGACACCGGAACGGTGAAGGGGCGCCTCGATCAGGTGCGGGGACGCTTCGGCTTCGAACGCTGGCGGCCGGGCCAACTCGAAGTGATGCGGCGCTTCATCGCCGGCACCGACACCCTGGCCGTCCTCCCGACCGGATCGGGCAAGTCGATCACGTTCCAGATCCCGGCGCTGATCAGCCCGGGGCTCACGCTGGTGATCTCGCCGCTGACCGCTCTCATGAACGACCAGGTCGAGAACCTGCGGGCGCGGGGCGTCACGCAGGTCGCCGCGATTCACAGCGGCATCCCCCAGGGCGAGTGGCGGGACTTGCTGCGGGGCGCGCAGCGGGGCGACTACAAGCTGCTCTACGTGAGCCCCGAGCGGCTCTGGTCCCAGGAGTTCGTCGCGACGCTGGCCCGCACCGGGGTGGCGCGGGTCGCCGTTGACGAGGCGCACTGCATCTCCCAGTGGGGGCACTCGTTCCGACCCGAGTACACGACCATCCCCGCCGCCCTCGGACGCATCGGCGAGCCGCGGCCACCGGTGCTCGCGGTGACTGCCACGGCCATCCCCGAGGTGCGCGAGGAGATCAACGAAATGCTCGGGTTGGACCTCGCCGGCGCCGAACCCCTATCGCTGTCGCCCAACCGGCCCGAGATCCGCTACTTCGTCGAGGACTGCGAGAACCGCCACGACCGGGACCTGCGAGTGGTGCAGATAGCGGAGTCTTTCCGGGGCCGGGCCGCGATCGTCTATGTCCCGACGCGCCGAGACACCACGCGGCTGGCGGGTCTGCTGTCAGCAGCCGACCACAACGTCCAGCCGTACCACGGTGCCATGGAGCAGAACGCCCGCCGCCACATCGAGGACGCCTTCCGCCACGGCGAGGTGGATGTCGTGGTCGCCACGAAGGCGTTCGGAATGGGGATCGACAAACCCGACATAGAACTCGTCGTGCACCTCGAGATGCCTCCCACGATCGAGGAGTACGTCCAGGAGACCGGCCGGGCCGTGCGCGGCGCCGTCGGCGGCACCGAGCCGAGCGTCGGCACCGCGGTGTTGCTCAGGACGCCACGGGACTACTCGATGCACGGCCTGGTCATTCGCGGCGCCGCGCCCACCTCTGCGTTGGTCCGCCGCATCTGGAACAAGCTCGACATCGGGACGCATCCCTACGACCCGGAGCAACTGGCAGACGGAGACGACGAAACCGACCGGGAGCGCATCGACATAGCACTCGCCGTGCACTACCTGCAGGCCGCCGGTGGAGGCGTGACTCGCCACCTCGACACGCCGTGGCGCGGGCGCCTGACGATCCTGGCCGACTCGGGGACTCGAATCGACGAGCTGGCGGTCACAGAGCCGGAACTCGCGGCGCGGGTCAGGCGGATCCTCGAGTTGGCGTCGACCGGCGACAACGATGAGTACCACGCCGAATTCTGGAGCGGTCGCCTGGGGCGGTCGCCTGCGGAGATCGCCGATGATCTGCTGGAACTGAACGGCCGGGACATCCTGGGGTTCGTGGCCTGGCGCCACGCCTGGACCCTCGAGCGGCTTGCCGGCCACGAGCCGGATTGGGACGCAATCGAGGAGTTGGCGGAGCAGCGGCGGACGGTGGTGGCCGCGAAGTCCGACCGCGCCAAGCAGTTCGCCGCAATGACGGCGCTGGAGCACCCGGGGAAACCGGGCGGTACTCCCCGCTCCGCCCGACGGGTCGGCGGCGCCGACAACTCGCCGGGTTGCCGGCGCCGGGCGCTGCTGGAGTACTTCGGCGCCAACGATCATCTGCGCTGGGAGGATCCCGAGCGCTGCGGCGCCTGCGACGGCTGCACGCCTCTCCCACGACCTTGGGTCGCCAGCACCCTCGACCGGGAAAGCCTGCTGGCGGCGCTACCGAAGCGAACCATCGCCCTGCGGCTCATCGCAGACACCTCGGGACGCAAGCACCCCTACCCTCGCCTACGAATCGTCCGCGCACTCGCCGGCGTCAACTACGCGCCACACGCCCTGCCAACCGAACTCGCCGCGCACCCAACCTTCGGACGCCTCGCGATCCTGAGCGAGACCGAGGTGGATACCCTGATCGACGAACTGATCGAGACCGGTCTGGCGGCCAGGGGCGAATCCCGAACCGACTCAGCAACCGGCTACGAACACGTGGCAATCACCGGGACCGGACGGGCCTTCCTCGGGGAATCCTGAGCGGCCCGGGGGAGCCGCCTCGGGCCTCGCGGCCAACGAGGGTCCAAAGTGACGCTTCAGCCTCTCACCCCAACTATCACATGCACTCGTAGGCTCCGTCCGGTCCGGTAGAGTCCGGCGTGTTCATGCCGGTCACATGACTGCGCCGATTCACCGCACCTGCCATGGCGTTCCTCCAGCCCGAGAACATCCCCAGCCGCAACGACGTTCCCCAGCACCTGCAGCAGGTGGCCCGGGCGCTACGGGATTTCCTCCCCGACGAGGTGACGGTCTGGCTGGAGCGGACCGGCGACGGCGACGGCACCGCGCTACGCCACCAGTTCGATCCGGAGAGGCAGCCGGCAGGAAACGACCCGTCGGAGCCGTACCTCGTCGTGCTGGACCCCGCCGCCGGCATCGCAATCATGGAGGCTCCGACCGTGCCCCGGGCGCGGCGACGGCAACTGCGCAACCGGTCGCTCCGATCGGACCAGATCCGCGCCGAGATCGCTCAACGGGCCGAGACCCTGCGCCGGGATCTCAGAGCCGGTCCGGTGCGATCCCTGCCGGTGCACCACGTGTTGGCGTTCCCGCAACACCGCCGAGAGGATGTTCAGGTCGCCGAGCCTCTGTGCATGTTGACCGAGGAGGACTTCACCCCAGACGGCCTCGGGCAGGCGCTGCACCGCCACCTGGGAACCCGCTCACTCTCGCTGGATCCGGCCGAGGAAACCAAGGCGCGGGCGACGGTCAAGCCCGAGATCACCATCGGGGGATCACCCGAATCCACCCGGGCAGCACAAGCGCCTCTGTTCGGGCCGCCCGACGGTGCCGAGCAAGTCCGCGCCCTCGACCGGCGCCAAGAGCGGCTCGCCCGCCACCTCGGCGGCGGCTACCGGCTGATCCGCGGCGTCGCCGGCAGCGGCAAGACCCTCATCCTCACCCACCGGGCGAAGCACTTCGGCGAGCACTTCCCCGACTGGCGCATCCTGCTGCTCTGCTTCAACCGGGCACTCTCAGCTGCACTCACAGCCGAGATGAAGGGCGTCGACAACGTGCACACCAAGACCGTCGACCGTCTGGCGGCAGCGTTGCTCAAGGATGCCGGCCGACCCGCGCCGTTCGAGCGGAAACCCAACTTCGAGGCGCGGCGTTCTGACGCGCTTGAGATCGCAACCCGGCTCGACGCCGGGGAGCGATACGACATGGTGCTCGTGGATGAGGCGCAGGATCTCGGGGAATCGGGCCTCGACCTGGCCTGGGCGATGCTGAAACCCGAACGGGACCACTTCGTGATCGCCCTCGACAGCGCGCAGAAGGTGTACCGCCGCCGGATGAACTGGAACCCACCCAGCACAACGGCCCGCGGCCGGGCGACCGTCCTCCGCATCAACTACCGCAACACCCGCGAGATCCTCGACCCCGCCCTCGCGATCCTGCGCCTGTCAACCGACACAAACTCCAACGACGCCGAGGCGGACGATCTGGACGTGCTCGTCATGCCCGAGGACGCGGTCCGCCACGGGATCGCCACAGCGATCCTCGCCTGCGCCGATCTGCGAGCCGAAGCAGACTTCATCGCCGCGAAGGTTCAGGAGTTGCGCAGAAACGGTGCCGAGACCGATCACATCGCCGTACTCTCCGGGTCCAAAGAGTTGCGCACCCAGGTGATCAACCGTGTCCACGACGCGGTCGACGCTCAGCGCTTCAACGATCGCGGCGCCAAGGCGCGTGGAGCCGTCCGAGTGGCGACGCCGCAACTGCTCAAGGGCCTCGAGTTCCGCCACGTCATCGTCGGCGGCGCCAACCACGTCTGGGTAGCGGACGATGACGAGAAGGCGCAGGACGACCAACGCAGCCGACTGCTGTACGTGGCCATGACTCGTGCCACCGAGACCCTCACCGTGACCTACTCGGGCGAGGGCCTGATGAACTCGTTCCAGCAGCTTCCGATCTGGGACCCGGGGCCATAGGTCGGGAAGGCGTCGTATCAGCCCGTATCAGAATGCG
>JAPONU010000540.1 GCA_026713745.1 bacterium | reverse complement strand
TTCGCGTTGGAGGGGCTCGCTCAGTTGACGATGCACGTGGACCAGATTCGACGACATTTGAATCCGGCCTTGAATGTGTCGAAGTTGCTCCTTGTCATGTACGACGGCAGGACGAACCTCTCCCGGCAGGTCTCTGAGGAGATCCGCGGTCTGTACGACGACCGCGTCTGCCGGACCGTGATCCCACGGTCGGTGCGCCTCGCGGAGGCCCCGGCGCGGGGTTTGCCCATCACTGCCTATTCTCCCCGCTCGCGTGCTGCCCTGACGTATCGCATTCTCGCCAAGGAGTTCGAGGCCAATGGCAGCCGCTGAGCGCGGCGCCGGACGCGGACTCGGCGCGCTCATCCCGACCAGCGGCCGTGTCGCGGCCGGGTTCCGCGAGATTGCGATCTCCAGCATCGTCCCCAACACGCATCAGCCGCGAGCCCACTTCGATGAGGAGCCGCTTGACGCTCTCGCCGACTCGATCGGCCGGATCGGCGTGCTGCAGCCGATCCTCGTCAGGCAGATCGAACCGGACCGCTTCGAACTGATCGCCGGTGAGCGGCGTTGGCGAGCTGCCAAGCGCGCCGGCCTCCAGGCGATTCCGGCCCTCGTCCGGTCGGCCGAGGACCAGGAGTCTCTTGAAGAGGCCCTCGTCGAGAACCTCCATCGTGAGGACTTGAACCCATTGGAGGAAGCCGCGGCGTTCCTCCAGTTGCAGCAGGAGTTCGGGCTCACCCAGCAGGCGGTCGCCAACCGGGTCGGCCGGAGCCGGGCAGCGGTGACCAACGCGACCCGCCTCCTGCAATTGCCGGGCGAAGTGCAGGAACTCATTGCCACGCGCCGGCTCTCGGCGGGACACGGTCGAGCACTCGTTGGCGTCGCGGATACCACCGAGCAGGTGAGTCTCGCCCGCCAGATCGCGGGCGAAGGTTGGTCGGTGCGCCAATTGGAGGAGCATCTTCGCCCGCCGGCGGTGCCTGAGGAGAAACCTGCCGGTGCAGACCGCGAAACGCCGGCGGACGCCGGCGCGCTACAGGTCGTCGAGGGGGAGAGCGAGTCGGCGTTGCTGGAGTTGGAGAACCTGCTGGCGGAGTTTCTCTCGACGACGGTGCGCGTGGAGATCGGTGGCAGGAAGGGACGCTTGACGGTGGAGTTCGCCGACCTCGACGATCTTGAACGCATCTATCACTTGGTGACCCGCTAGCGGCGGCTGCTTGCCGATAGTACGAACGTTTGTACGTTGCTGCTGGGGTTCAGGTACGTCAGAGCGGCTCGGCGATCCAATCCGCCAGGCATTGAGCAATCCGTTCGGCGAGGGTTGCCTGCTGTTCGACGACAGCCGGAGCGGGTCCCAGGCGACAGGCCACAGCCGGCATGCGGCTCTCCCGCAGTAGCGGCAGGCGCATGCCGGCTGTCGATCCGGACACGTCCAGCACGCCGCTCAATTCCTCGGCCAACATTTCCGCGAGGCGCTTCCCGCCGCTGGAGGTGAAGCCGGCGGTCTCGAAGTAGAACGTCTCGCACATGTCGTCGTCGGTCAACTGGACATCGAGGAGTACCGAGGTGTCCAACTCGTTGGCCGCTGCCGCCACCGCCGAACCGTCCCGCTGTGCCAGGACGAGCACTCTGGCTCCCCGGCGCCGCAGCACTCGCGCGGCGGCCACAACCAGGGAATCGGCGCCGGCGAGAGCGATCGGCGCAGCACTCAACAGGCGCGGCCTGCTGCGCAGGCGTTCCCGCTCGAGCAGCATCTCCATGCTGTGACTGTCCCCCGAGGGGATCCGCTCCAGGACCGCCACGGTGTCGGGACCGCAGATCCCGTCGGCGGTGAGCCCGGCGTTTTCCTGCAGCGCGCTGATCGCGGCGGCGGTGTCGGGACCACAGATCCCGTCGACGCGGCCTGCGGAGAATCCCAGAGCCCCCAGTCTTCGCTGGAGGTCGGCCACGTCCTCGCCGCGCTGATAGGGCGTGCGGAGATACAGCAGCCGATCCCCGAGACGATGCCCGGCCTCCACCAGGGCAGTCCAGGTGCTTGGCCCGCAGACGCCGTCCGCCGGCAACCCGCGGCTCTGCTGGAAGCGTTTGACGGCTTCGGCGGTGCCGGCCGTGTACTCCTCCGTCGAGGCGATGTCGAACTCGCCGGCAGCGGCGAGCTTGCGATGAAGGTCACGCACGGTCGCCCCGCGGGCACCGATTCTGAGAGGCAGTGCCTCCTCGGCTATCGGTGCTCTCCCTGCGTCCGGCGCTTCCGGCGACGTGCCAGGGCCTACAGGAACTCCGCCAGGTCCTCCAGGAGCGCTGCCTTGCTCTTGGCGCCGACGATGCGCGTGGCGGCTTCACCACCCTTGAAGACGATGAGGGTGGGAATGCTCATCACGCCGTGGCGGCGAGCGATGTCAGGCGAATCGTCCACGTTGAGCTTGGCGAACGTGATGCTCTCGCCGTGCTCGCCGGCGAGTTCGTCGAGGATCGGCGCGATCATCTTGCAGGGACCGCACCATTCGGCCCAGAAGTCCACGAGCACCGGCTTCATGGCCGCGCCGACTGTCTCGTCGAAGCTTGCTGAGGAGAGTGTTGTGATGGCTGCCATGAGTCCTCCAAGGCCGGTGCGGGCGCAGCACCGTCTGCGGCGCCGCGTCGAGATGTCAAGGGTTCGGGTGGCGGACCGCGTCACCGCCGGGTGCAACGCTACCGGTGCTTGGCGTCGTGTTGCGCCTCGAGCCAGCGCTCAGCGTCGATGGCGGCCATGCAGCCGCTTCCGGCGGCGGTGACCGCTTGGCGGTAGACGTCGTCCTGCACGTCCCCGCAGGCGAACACACCTGGGACGTTCGTCCTGGTTGAGCCCGGTTCGGTGATCAGGTAGCCGTTGGATTTCATGGCCAGCGAGCCCCGGAAGAGATCGGTGTTCGGCCGGTGCCCGATGGCGATGAAGAGTCCGGCGAGCGGCAGTGTGCGCTCGGTGCCGGTCTCGGTGTGGCGGACTCTCACCCCCTCCACCGACTCGGTCCCCAGGACATCGGCGACAATGTGGTTCCAAAGGAATTCGATGCGGTCTGAGGCGAACGCCCGGTCCTGCATGATCTTCGAGGCGCGCAACTGGTCGCGCCGGTGGATCACGGTGACCTTCGTGGCGAACTTCGTGAGGAAGAGCGCTTCCTCCATGGCGGAATCACCGCCCCCGACCACAGCGATCTCCTGGCCACCGAAGAAGAATCCGTCGCAGGTGGCGCACGTGGACAGGCCGCGACCGATGAGGCGGTCCTCGGCCTCGAGCCCCAGCATGAGCGACTGCGCCCCGGTGGAGACGATGACGGCGTGTGCCGACGAGGCGGGTTCGCCGCCTGGGTCCTCGCCGACCCACAGCCGGAAGGGCCGCTCGGTGAAATCCACGCGGCTGACCTTCTCGGTGCGGATCTCGGCTCCGAAGCGGGCGGCCTGCGCCCGGAAGGCCACCATCAACTCCGGGCCCATGATGCCGCCGGGGAAGCCCGGGTAGTTCTCCACGTCGGTCGTCAGCATCAATTGGCCGCCGGGCTGATCGCTGGTGGAGGATGGTTCGCCCTCGAAGACCACGGGTGTCAGGTTGGCCCGGGCGCAGTAGATGGCGGCGGTGAGACCGGCGGGGCCCGAGCCGATGATCGCGACCTGGCGCGGTTCGGGTGGCGCGTCGCCGCTCACGAGGCGGCCCGGTGTGGGCGCTTCGCCCATACCAGCAGGCCGATCCCTCCGAAGAACCCACCGAGCAGGACGTACGTGGCCCAAACGTCGGCGGGCAGGTATGAGTCGACGAGGCGCACGAGCCCGATAACACCCAGTACGAACATCAGTATTGCCAACACGATCATGACCAGGCCGTAGACGAGCCGGCGGGCCAGGTTCGCCGTGGGCCGGTCCGTGGCGCCGCGGATGCGGTCCACGATCCCCACGATGCGGTCTGCGACCCGGCGCGGCCAGTCCTCCGAGAGCCCCGGAAGGGCGCGATGGGGCGGGTCGGATGGCTCGGTGGGCATGGAGCGAGAAGTCTACCTAGCCCGGTTCGACGGGCGGGATTTCGGCGCAGGTGGTGCCGTCGAGGGCACCGAGTGAACCGCCGGCGCTGCTGAGGATGAGGATCGGTGTGCCGCCGGCGGTGATCTGCAGTTCGATGGTGCGGTCGCCGGCGGCCGCCGCACAGCCATTTGTGGGTGGGCCCGTGGTCGCGTCGGTGGGCGGGATTTCGGCGCAGGTGGTGCCGTCGAGGGCACCGAGTGAACCGTCGGCGCTGCTGAGGATGAGGATCGGTGTGCCGCCGGCGGTGATCTGCAGTTCGATGGTGCGGTCGCCGGCGGCCGCGGCGCAGGCATCCGCGGGCAGATCCTCGGCTGCCGTGTCGTCGCCCATCATGTCGTCCATGTCGTCGGCTGCCATGTCACCGTCGTCCGCCGGTGCGGCTTCGGGTTCAGCAACCTCCTGCGCCGCCGGCGGTGGCGGTTCGGGTGGCGGCAGTGGGGCCGGTGGCGCTTCGGCCGCCGGTGCTGTGGCTGCCTCGGATCCTGCTTCTGCGGCCGCTTCGGCCTGCGCTGCCGAAGCCTCTGCTCTGGCCGCTTCGGCGTCGGCTTGAGCCTCTGCGAGCTCGGCTTCTGCCGCCGCGACCGCTTCCTGGTTACCTTCGGCGGTGGCCTGGGCAAGTTGGGCTGCAGCGAGAGCGGCTTCGGCGACTTCGAGGGCTTCGGCGGCCGTGGCTTCTGCCGTTGCTGCTGCGGTGGGTGCAGCGTCGTCTGCAGGTGCCATGGCCGGGGGTGGGGGTCCAACGTCCGCAGCTGCCGGCGGGAAGGGTGCGGGTGCTTCCGGCGCCGGCGCCGGTGCGGACGCTGCCTCCGCTGCCGCCGGTGCGGGCGCTGCCGCGGTGTCGGCGTCACTGTCCTCCTGTTCGGTGAACAAACCGATTGCTGCGGCCACGATGAATCCGACTGCGACGGCCGCAGCCACGCCGGTGATCAGGGAAACGCGTCGCGTTCGCCGGCCGGCGGGCTCCAGCGTGGTCGTCCTGCGGGCGTCGAAGTCGGCCAGCGCGGCCTCGACGGCGGTGTCTTCGGCGCCGGGTGGCGGGGTGACCGGCGTGCCCACGGCTGCGGCCGCTTGACGCAGCTTGTCGACCCTTGCCGCCAACTCGGGATCGCGGCGCAGGGCCTCGGCAGCGTCGGGACCGAGTTCGTCGTCGAGGAAGGCGGAGGCCAGTTCGTCAGGGGGGAAGTTCTGCTCGTTCATGTTCCGTCCCTCTTCTGACGTTCGGGACCGGCGGGTTGGTTCCCTTCGCCGAGAAGCTCGACGAGGCGAGAGCGGCCACGGGCGATGCGCGACCGCACCGTGCCCGGGGGAATGCTGAGGACGGCGGAAATCTCGTCGTAGCTGAGGCCGGCCTGATCCCGCAGGACCACGGGCAAGCGGAATTCCTCGGCAAGGACCTCCAGGGCCGCGTCGAGGTCCAGGCGGGCTGTGATCTGCTCGCCCACAGGGTCACTGCGGCCGGTGTAGGGATCATCGGGAAGTGGGTCGGCGCTACGGCGCCGGCGGCGCCGCAACTCGTCGAGGCAGGCGTTGGTGGCGACGCGGTAGCTCCAGGTTGAGAAGCTGGATCTGGCGTCGAACCGCTTCACGCCGCGGCTGATGGCGATGAGTGCTTCTTGCGCGGCGTCCGCGGCGTCGGCGTCGTTGCCGGCGAGTCGGCGGCACACGGCGTAGACGCGGGGGTAGTGGCGCCGCAGCAGTATCTCCATGGCCTCCCGGTCGTCCCGTGCTGCGGCGCTTGCGAGGTCGGCATCGGAGAGTCCGGACCGCTGCCGGTGGGTCGCCGGCGCAGGCCGCGGAGCACGCGACACGGCGGGATTGCGATCATGGTCCTCGCGGAACGAACGCCTGATCAACTCAGCGTACTGTGGCGTCGGGGACTGCTGAGATGACAACTTCGGCGATGCGGATGTCCTCGGTGAGCGCCGCTCGGGGATCGGGGATCCACAGCAGCACCGCGGCTGCCTGCTGGTCAGCCAGGCCGAAGACCATCTGTCCGGCGGCGTTGGTCTGCTGGTCGATGAGCGGGCCCCAGTCGCTCAACTGATCGTGATCACCGTCGCCGACGAAGACCGCCGCCTCCCAGCCGACGCTCTCGGAGGTGATCACCATCTGTGACACCACCGTCGGCTCGGCGAGACGGAACTCCAGACCGACGCCGCCGACGGTGCGGTCCCCGGCGTTGAGGCCCGGCGTGGCCCAGTAGGTGGAGGTGTCGCCGTCGAGGACTCCGAGAGCGTCGGGGTCGTCGATGGCTGTGTCCTCTTGGCGGAACGTGACGGTTCGCGCGCCCACAATTGCCACACCGGGGTCGGTCGGGGGAACCGCCTCGTCCACTTCCGGCGTTTGGGACTCGGCGGCGTCGCTTCCCGCCCCGGACTCCGTGGGGTCGCTCTCGGCGGGAACGTCTCCGGGCAGGGCGGGCTGCTCGCCGGTGGGCGGGAGCGCCGTCGCACCGGTCGTGACGACCGGAGGATCCGGAAGTCGCAGATCCGGAGCAGGTGGATTGTCGCCGGTGAGGTTCACGACGGCGAGTGCCGCCGCAACGCCGGCCGCGATGAGCGTCGCTGCCAGGACTCGCCGGCCTCGGCGCCGGCCTGTGGCCGACCGGGGCGCCGGATCGCGGGCGGTGGCGGGAGCCCCGGGTTCGCTCGCGGCAAACTCGAAGTCGGGAATATCCGGCGGCGGAAGCTCGCCCCGCACCGTCGCCAGTAAGGAGCGCGCTTCGGCAATCGAGTTGAACCGCGCCCCGTGTTGGGGTGTCTCAGCGGTGGCAAGGAAGTCGGCCAACTCATCGGGGAGAACGCCCGAGGTGCCACCAGGCATCAGGCAGTCCCGCAGTACCCCGGCCAGGGCGCGGATGTCGGCCTGCTCCTGCTCCCACGCCGCGGTCGGAGCATTGCCGGGCGCACTGCGGCGGTGGGCCCAGGCAGTTCCGAAGTCGGTGATCTTGACGCGTTGGTCGCCGCAGAGCCAGACGCTGTCGGGCGACAGGTTGCAGTGCCGGACTCCCCGGTCATGGGCGACGGCGAGGGCGTCGGCGATTTGCAGGGCAACGCTGAGGGCTTCGCCCAGGGAGATCGGCCCACTGTCATGGAGGAAGCGGCTGAGGGGCGTGGCCTCCACGTGCTCGAGGACGACACCGGTGATCCCTGCCTCGAGGAGTGTGTCGTACACCGCCACGATGCCGGGGTGGGAGAGGCGCGCCGCGGCCAACGCCTCGCTGCGGAATCGTTCCCGGACAGCCACGTCGCCGGGTTCGAGGCGCAGGAGCTTGACGAGGACCGTCCGCTCCAGCAGTTCGTCGCGCGCCGTCCAGAGGTCGGATCGATGGCTGGTGGCCAGCGGTCGCAGGAGTCGGTAGCGCCCCTTGAGGGTCTCCCCGGCCGATGTCCCGCCGGGCGTTCGGTCCTCAGAGCCTCCGGCGGGTGCGGTCACCGGTGTCAGCCGTCGCCGGCGACGACGTAGGTGACGCCGATCACACCCTGACCCGCGTGGGTGCCGATGACCGGGCCGATCCAGCCGGTGCGGACTTCTCCGATGTCGACTGACTCACCGAGCAGCGCAAGGAAGTCGTCCATGTCCGGCGCAGCACCATGCCCAACGCAGAGGTGGGTGACCGGTTCATCGGCGAGGATCCGATCACGCAGCCAGGCGAAGGATCGGCGCCGGGTGCGGGTCCTGGCAGCCTCCTCCACGCGCCCGGTGCTCACGTCCACGATGGGCTTGATCGAGAGCATCGAGCCGAACATTGCCTTGGCGCCGCCCACGCGGCCGCCCTTGCGCAGGTTCTCCATGGTGTCGATGGCGCCGAACATGCGCGTTCTTTCGGCCATGTCAACGCAGAGCGCCTCGATGTCGTCGAGCGATGCGCCATCGGCGGCGGCGGCCGCGGCCTCGAGCACGATCGAACCCAGTCCACTGGTCAGTGAGCGCGAGTCCACGCAGCGAACCTCCACCACGTCGGCCACTGCTTTCGCCGCGGTGGTGGCGGCCGGTCCCGTTGCCGACAGTTCGTGGGAGAGGTTGACACAGACGATCCCGGTGGCGCCATCGGCCGCGAGTGATCTGAACACCTCGTCGAAGTGCCCCGGTGAGGGGGCCGCGGTGGTCGGCAGCTCCTCGGCTGCGGCCATGCGTGCGTAGAACTCCTCGGGCGCCAACTCGGACCGGTCGACCACCGGGGTGTCACCGAAAGTGATGATCAACGGAACGACGGTGATGCCCCACTGTTCGGTCAGTGCTTCCTCGAGGTCGCAGGCGCTGTCGGTGACGATGCGGACGCTGCTCATGGCGGATCCTCCTAGTGGCCGGCTCGGTGGTTTCCCGGCCTGACCCTAACGTGCGCCGGTGGCACGAATGTCGCCGAACGGCGCTGGGTTAGGCTCGACGCGGTGCCGGTTCTGTTCCTCGCCGACGAGCGGTGTCTCGAACACGATCCCGGGCGGGGCCACCCCGAGCGACCGCGACGAGTCGACGCGGTGCGCGAGGGGGTGCTCGCCGCGGGGCTCGGGGAGACTCTCGTGGAGTGCACCCCCGCGGAGGCCACCACCGCCGACCTCCGGATGGTGCACGGGGCCGATGTCGTGGCGCGCGCCGCCGATCTGGCCTCCGGCGGCGGGGGCGCGCTCGATCCCGACACCGTCGTGAGCGGCGGATCGGTCACCGCCGCGCGGCTGGCGGCAGGAGCCGGTCTCACCGCCGTGGCCGAACTCACTGCCGGCCGCGGGGAGGCCGCCTTCTGTGCCGTGCGCCCGCCCGGCCATCACGCCACGCCGTTCCGGTCAATGGGGTTCTGCCTGTTCAACAACGTGGCCATCGCCGCCGCGCGGCTCCGCGCCCAGGGTGAGCGCGTCCTGATCGTCGACTACGACGCGCACCACGGAAACGGCACCCAGGACATCTTCTACGAGTCGCCCGAGGTGCTCTATGTGTCGCTGCACCAGTTCCCGGCGTACCCGGGCACAGGTGCGGTCACCGAGACCGGAGCGGGGGCCGGGCGGGGCACCACTCTCAACGTCCCGCTGCCGCCGGGCGCCACCGGCGACGTCTACCGCCGGGCCTTCGACGAGGTCGTGATCCCGGTTGTGGAGCAATTCGCGCCGACTTGGGTGCTGCTGTCAGCGGGTTTCGATGCCCACCGAGCCGACCCGCTGACCATGCTGGGGCTGACTGCGGGCGACTTCGCCGACCTCACGGCGGCCGTGTGCGCCGTCGCCGCGCCGGGGCGCCTCGTGGCCTTCTTGGAAGGGGGGTACGACCTGGCGGCGTTGGGGGCGAGTGCGGCCGCCTGCGTCGCCGCGCTTGGCGGTGTGTCGTACCGGCCGGAGCCCGTTACCACCGGCGGGCCCGGGGGTGCGGTCGTGGACGCCGCCGCCCGACTGCACCTGGGTCGCTGAGCGGCCGCCCACCTGCGGAGGGTTCGCGATGAGCCTGGAGACGATCCGCGGCGCCGCTGCCACGCTGGTCCCCTGGGGCCGGCGGTTCGCCGAATCCGGCGGCTGGCGGCTGTACGTCGTGGGAGGAGCCGTGCGGAGCCTCCTGGGGGGAGCGCCGCTGGGCCACGACGACGAGGTGGACATGACCACCGATGCCCACCCCGAGGCGATCCGGCGGATCCTGACCGGCTGGGCCGATGTGGTCTGGACGCAGGGTGAGCGGTTCGGCACGGTGGGCTGCCGGCGCGACAACCGGGTCGTCGAGATCACCACGCATCGCGCCGAGGTCTACGTGGAGGGCTCCCGCCGGCCCGAGGTGACCTACGGCGAGGACCTGCTGGCCGACCTGGCGCGGCGAGACTTCACCATCGGTGCGATGGCGTTCGAGTTACCTGCCACCGCCGAGGCGGCAGGAACAGCCGAGTTGATCGATCCGTTCGGCGGTTGGGACGACCTCGCCGGCGGGCGCCTGCGCACGCCACGCGCGGCGCAACTCTCCTTCAGCGAGGACCCGTTGCGGATACTCCGGGCGGGCCGGTTCGTGGCGACGCTGGGACTGACCGCCGAGCCGGACCTCGAGGATGCCATGCGCCAACTCCGTGGCCGCCTCGCGATCGTGTCGGCGGAGCGCTGCGCCAGGGAGCTCTCGCTGCTGCTGGTGGCCGAGGCGCCTGCCGCCGCCGCCGGCCTGCTGGCGCGGACGGGCGTACTCGCCGAACTCGTGCCGGAACTGGCCGAGGTAGGACCTGACGCCGCCGGTGTGGCCCTCCTGGACTCGGTGACGCCGGAGGAGTCTCTGCGCCTGGCGGCACTGCTCTGGCCGGTACCCGACGTGACGGCGGTCGCCGGCCGGCTGCGCTTCGGTGGAGCGGTGGCCCGCCGAGCCGGCACCATCGCGACCGCGGCACGGTCGCTGCTCGAGAGTGCCGCGGTCACGTGCGGCGACGCCGCGGTACGGCGCTGGACCGCCGACGCCGGCGAGGTGGCAGCCGGTGCGGTGCAACTCGCCACCGCAGCGGCGCCGCACGATCAGGGGGTCGTGGCGTTCGTGGACCGCTGGAATCACCTGTGGTCCCGTGAGGATCTGTCCGAGCGCCCACCGCTCAGCGGCGCCGAAGTCATGGCGCATCTGAAGATCGACGCCGGCCCCGACGTCGGCGCCGCGCTGCGCCATCTCGAAGAGCTGCGGATCGCCGGTGGACCGCTGGATTCCGGCGAGGCTCGCCGCCGCCTGAGCGAGTGGTGGGAGGGTGGTCGCGAACGGCGCTCGGCTGGATGAGTACTGTCTTGAATCGTGACGACGGATCCGGCGACGGCATATGCCCCCACACGAGGGGCGGGGCGGGTGGACTACCGGCTGCTGCGGGAGGCCACGCTGACCGGAGTCCGCCAGGGACGCATCAGCCGCGCCGACGCCTGCGACGCGCATCCTGAACTGTTACGGGCGGCGCGCTCCTACAGCGAGGCGACCGGCGAGCCTTGCCCGCTGTGCGGTGACGGGCCTTTGGTCCTCGTCAGATATGTCTTCGGGCCGCGGCTGCCGCCGAACGGGCGCTGCGTGGTCACCGACGGGGATTGGGACCGCATCCGCCGCCGCAAGGGAGACTTCACCTGTTATGTGGTGGAGGTCTGTTCGGACTGTTCCTGGAACCATCTCCGGGTCCGCTTCGGCGTCCCTGGCGCTCGCTGAGGGCCGCGCCGCACACCGGCTGACGCCGCGCCGGGTGGTCCGCGCGGCATAGCGACTCCCCCGGGTGCCGGGTGTGACGGGTGAAGCGAGACCGAGGCCGGCCACCGACTGGTGCGGCGGCCGGCGCCCAGTGGCGCCATCGGGCGGTCCGGCTACGCTGGCGCCTTGCCGGCAGCCTTGTGCGCTGGACACCGAAAAGGAGGTGCCTAATGGGCACTCGTCTCACCGTTCCCGCCGCTCGGGCGCGCAAAGTGCGCGACGGCGGCGCGCCGCTGGTCATGGTGACCGCCTACGATGCTCCGGGAGCACGCCTCGCCGACGCGGCCGGCGTCGACATGCTGCTCGTGGGTGACTCGCTGGCCATGGTGGTTCTGGGCCATGCGGACACACTCAGCGTCACCGTCGACGACATGGCACACCACACAGCGGCGGTTGCCCGGGTCGAACCCGGAGCGCTGGTCGTCGCCGACCTGCCGTGGTTGAGCTATCACGTTTCGTCCCAGGACACCATCTGCAATGCCGCCCGGCTGATCCGTGCCGGGGCGCAGGCGGTGAAGCTGGAAGGGGGCACCGCACGGGTCCCGATGATCGAGGCTCTCGTGGCCGCCGAGATCCCGGTCATGGGCCACGTGGGATTGACGCCCCAGTCGGTTCATGCCCTGGGAGGGTTCCGGATCCAGGGGCGCACCGCCGAAGCGGCGATCCAGCTGGTCGAGAGCGCCAAGGCACTCGAGCACGCCGGGTGTTTCGCCATCGTGCTGGAGGGTGTTCCAGCCGATGTGGCGGGACTCGTCACCGAGGCCGTCGGCGTGCCGACGATCGGGATCGGCGCAGGGCCCGACTGCGACGGCCAAGTGCTCGTTTACCACGACCTGCTGGGCCTGCAGGACGACCTCCGCCCACGGTTCGTTCGCCGGTACGCCGAGTTGGGGTCCGCCACGGTCGACGCGCTCGGGCGTTTCGCCGACGACGTGCGATCGGGCAGGTTCCCGTCGGCGGAGGAGTCGTACTCGATCAACCCCACCGAGGCCGCCGCACTCCGGCTCTATGCCTCGTGAGTTCGGTCAGCGCGCCGGCCCGGGGCGAGTGCCGGTAGGGTGACCTCGAATCGAGAGCCTGCTCCGCCGGTTTGCGCGGCGGGGCCCTGCACCTGCAGGACCAGAGGAGGTGCCCTTCCGTGAGGGCCTACGAGTTGATGATCATCTTTCGCGGCGACCTCGCCGAGGACGCCGTTGACGAGCCGCTCGGGCGCGCGCTGTCGGGGCTCGCGTCGCTTGGTGTCGACGTCGATGCCGAGCACGTCAACCGCTGGCCCAAGCGCCGGTTCGCCTACGAGATCGACCATTTGAACGAGGGCTACTACGTGGTCATCGAGTTCGCCACCGACGGTGTCGACCTGTCCGGATTCGAGCGCAATCTCCGCCTGAGCGACGCGGTGGTCCGCCACAAGGTCATTCGCCTTCCCGACTCCGAAGCCACCCGGCGTGGAGTGCTCGGGACGGCGCCGGATCCCGTGCCCGCTGAGGCCTCTTAGCCCGCCCTTACCGGAGGAGCCATGCCCAAGAGCCGCCCTCGCCCCAAGACCCGGGAGAACACCCGGCGAGGCAAGAAAAAGGTCAGTGTTCTCACCCAAAAGCGGGTTGAGTACATCGACTACAAGGACGTGGACCTGCTGCGCCGCTTCATGTCCGACCGTGGGAAGATCCGTGCGCGCCGGGTGACGGGCAACGACGCCCAACAGCAGCGCACCGTCGCCCGTGCCATCAGGAACGCGCGGGAGATGGCGTTGCTGCCGTACGCCAACCGGATCACCACCCAGCGCGGCGCCGGTCGCAGCGGTGGCCCGCGAGGCGAGGGAGGCCCCGGCCGCCGCGGTGACGGTCCACCCCCGAGCCCGTCGAGTGCCCCCCCGCCACCGCCGACCGGTGGAGCCGAGGAGCCGGAGTTCGCGGCCGAAGTGGAGTTCGCGGCGGAGGCGGAGTCGTGAAGGTGGTGTTGCGCGACGAGGTGCCGTCCTTGGGCCGTCGTGGTGACGTCTGCGACGTGGCCGACGGCTACGCCCAGAACTTCCTCATTCCGCGGGGTCTGGCGATACGGGCCACGCGCGGCTCGGAGCGTCAGGCCGCAGCCATGCGGCGCCGCCGCGAGATTGCCGACGCCGCGGTCCTCAGCGAGGCCCGCGAGATGGCCGACCGGCTCGCGGGGGCCAGCATCCGCGTCGTGGCGCGTGCCGGCGCGGCCGGGCGCCTCTACGGGTCGGTGAATGCGGTGAACCTTTCGGCGGCCATCGCCGAGCAGGTACGGGTGGTTCTCGCCCCGGAGATGCTCGAGTTGCCCGAGCCGATCAAAGAGGTCGGCACCTACACCGTGGCGGTGCGTCCGCACCCGGAGGTGGCGACCGGGGTGACTGTGGAGGTCGTTGCCGCGACCTGACCGGCTCAGCTGTCAGGCGACCAGTTGTATTGACTTGTCATAGTATTCCGTATAGTACACTGATTCTCTTACTTGTCGCAGGGCCAGAGGGCGACGAACTCTGGGATCCCGGGCGATGTGTTCACACTTGTGCCGCCGGTATCCCCTGCGCGTCCCCGTCTCGCGGGTGAGCAATCCACTGTTGGGAACGGGGATTACCCCCGGAAATCCCTAGCTCTCCCGCAAGCGGTCAACAGGCCGGCGGTGTCATCATGCCGGGCGCTCCGTTGCCCGGCGAAGCACCAAACCGAAACACTAAACCGAACACGTGTACTACGCTGTGCGGGGAGAATGAAGGAGGAAAGTTCAGATGGCTTTCGACAACACGGTTTCTCTAGTTGGAAACGTCACACGGGATCCCGAGCTGCGTTTCACGCCCTCGGGGGCGCCGGTCTGCTCGTTCGGTGTGGCGTGGAACCGCCGCTACGAGCGCGGCGGCGAGCAGGTGGAGGAGGTCTCGTTCTTCGACGTCACGTGTTGGCGTTCGCTGGCGGAGAACGTTGCGGAGTCGATCACCAAGGGTACGCGGGTCATCGTCTACGGGCGGCTGGACCAGCGCTCGTGGGAAACCCCTGACGGCGAGAAGCGGAACAAGGTCGAGATCGTCGCCGACGAGGTGGCGCCGAGCCTGCGCTGGGCCTCCGCCCAGGTCAACCGCAACGAGTTTCGCGAGGGCAACGGCACGGCTCCACGCCGGTCCGCTGCACCCGCCGCCGGCCCGGCTCGAGCCCCCGCGCCGTCCTACGGCGATGAGGAGCCCTTCTGAGTTCAACTCGACCCGAACGCGCTCGGCGGGCGGAGAACGCTCCGAACTGAGTTTCCCGGTCGCCGGTTAGTCCCTGGAAGGGGACGTCGGCGAGATCGCCCTCGGGGCCCTGGGCCCCCCATCGTTCAATTGATCGCTTGCGGGCTCTGTCACACCCCCGCCGCATAGTGGAGCGGTGACCATGACCGCCACTTCGAGCACTCTGCATCCCGGATCCGGTGCCCGCGAGGGCACGGCCCCGACGCGCCGTGCGGGAGAGGGCCACGCAGGTCAGGCGCCGGCCGGACGGGTGCCGCCGCACGATCTGGCTGCGGAGCGGGCGCTGTTGGGGGCGATGCTGCTGACCTCAGCGGCCATCGCCGATGCGGTGGAGACGACATCGGCGGAGGACTTCTACCGTCCGGCGCACGCGCACGTCTTCGACGCGGTCGCCGCGCTGTACGGCTCGGGCGAACCGGTGGACACCGTCACCGTGGCCGCCGAGTTGCAGCGGGGCGGGTTGCTGAAGGCCGTGGGCGGCGCCGGCGAGCTGGTGGAGATCCAGGCCAGCACGCCGGTGGCGGGCAACGCCGCGCATTACGCCGGCATTGTGGCCAAGAATGCCACGTTGCGGCGCCTGATCGGCGCGGCCGGTGAGGTCGCGGAGCTGGCCTACAGCCGCCCCTCCGACGTCGACGCTGCGCTGGATCAGGCCGAGTCGATGATCTTCTCGGTTGCCGGCGGATCCTCGGCCACCTCGTTGGAGTCGCTGTACACCCTCATCGACAAGGGTGTGGCGCATCTCGAGAAGCTCTACGAGCACGGCCAGAGCCTCACCGGCGTGCCGACCGGTTTCGGTGATCTGGACGACCTGCTGCTGGGCCTGCAACCGTCCTCGCTGGCCATCCTGGGCGCCCGCCCCGGTATCGGCAAGACCTCCCTGGCGCTGGGCATGGCCGCCTCGGCGGCCATGGACGCCCGGCGGCCGGTGCTGTTCTTCTCCCTGGAGATGAGCCATCTGGAATTGACGCAGCGGCTCTTGTGTTCCGAGGCGCAGGTCAGCACCCAGAACATCCGCTCAGGGCGCCTCAGCGACACGGACTGGAAGCGCGTCAACGCCGCGGTGGGGCACCTGGCCGAGGCGCCGCTGTGGATCGACGACAACCCCAACACGTCGGTTCTGGAGATCCGAGCCAAGGCGCGCCGCAAACACGCCGACTGGGGGGATCTGGGGCTCGTGGTCGTCGACTACCTGCAACTCATGGGCGGCCGGGTCGGCGCCGAGAGCCGTCAGGTGGAGGTCAGCGAGATGAGCCGGGGGCTGAAAATCCTGGCCCGTGAGCTGGAGTGCCCGGTGGTGGCGCTGTCCCAGCTGTCCCGCGCCCCGGAGGGCCGCGCCGACAAGCGGCCCATGCTGGCAGACCTGCGCGAGTCCGGCGCCATCGAGCAGGACGCCGATGTGGTCATGTTCCTGTACCGCGACGAGATGTACAACTCCGACACTTCGGACCGCGGGATCGCCGAACTCCACGTCGCCAAGCACCGCACCGGCCCCACCGGCGTCGTCAAGCTGGCGTTCCTGCCCCACTACACCCGCTTCGACAACCTCAGCGAGCGCTCGTCGGAAGGGGAGTTCTGAGCGGGTGGTCTTCTTGGGCGACGACATCCTGCGCTGGCTGGTGCTCGCCCTCGGCGGTGCGATGGCGGTCGGCAACATCCTGGCCCTCACCCGCCCGCGGCC
>JAPONU010000539.1 GCA_026713745.1 bacterium | reverse complement strand
GGGCGGCACCCGGTCGGGACTCGGGCCGCCCGGCGCGACATCCGGTCACGTCTACGGCGTTGCCGCAATGCGGGCACGCGGCACCCGGTCGGGACTCGGCGTGCCCTGCCCATAGGGCGGCACCCGGTCGGGACTCGGGCCACCCGGCACGAAGGATGCACAACCAATTGGCAACCAATTGCAACCACCATCGGCAAATGTTAGCAGACTCTCCCCACCGACTCCGTCGGGATGACCCAATACTGGCCGTGGACGCCCACAACGGCCAAGAATTGGTTATGATTGGTTGCATGCCATGGGCCGACGGAGTCGGAGGCTGCAGTTGTCGGTTCGGCGAGTGGTGGCTGGGAATCGAGACTTGACGAGGGACGCCGGTGGCTGACAACACGCGCAACAGAATCGAGTCTCTGCTCATCGAGGAGGGTTTGCAGCCCGGTGATCGACTGCCCGCGGAGCGGAGCCTCGCACAGCGTCTCGAGCAGTCCCGCTCGGCGGTGCGCAAGGTGCTCGACGAGTTCGAAGCCGAGGGACGCGTGGAACGGCACGTGGGGCGGGGCACCTTCCTGATCCAGGCTGACACCGCCGGCAGCGACGGCATGAGCCCCCGGGACGTGATGGCGGTGCGCCGCCTGCTCGAGCCGGCGGTGGCCCGGCGAATCGTTGCGGAGGCCACTCCGGCGGACGTGGCCAACATCGGCCGTTGCATGCAGCTCTGCGAGGATGCCGAGAACTACCGCGACTTCGAGTACTGGGACGGTGCCGCTCACCGGGCCATGATCGAAGCGGCGCACAGCCCGCTCCTCAGCCGCATGTACCTGCTGGTGGATCAGGCCCGGTCAGGATCGCTGTGGGGGGAGCTGAAGCAGCGGTCAGCCAGCCCGGAGACCGTCGAGAGCTACATGGAGGATCACCGGAGCATCCTGGAGGCCATCGTCAACCGGGACCCCGACCGGGCCGAGCGCGCCATGCTCACCCACGTCGAGAACGTCACCAACCGCCTCTTCGGCTAGCACCACCTGGCGGCGCGCCCATCCCGGCGGGCGACGAGGGAGCAGGTTCACCGGCTGCCAAGCCCGTCCGGGCTGCGAGACGGGGAGCCGGGCCGGGCCCCGTGAACGCCTTGCCTTTCGGTGCCCGAGTCGACCTTCAGGCGGGCGTGGGCTGCGGGGTCGAGCCCCTCCGAAGCCGCAGGCGCCGGACGGCGGCGTACAGCAGCCACAGCAGGCACCAGACCACCACGGCGATCAGCAGAACGGTCTCGTCGCCGGGCCTCAGGCCGGGCGCGTGGAACGGCTCCACGAAATAGCGGGAGACGAAGCCTCCCCGGTACGGCGTCTCACCCGCCAGGCGCCAGAAGTTTTTCTCCCAGACCGTCAGCGGGCACGGCTGCCCGGCGAGGTTGATCGCAGCGGTCGGCGCCAGTACGAGCAGGTACCACCTCATCAACCGGGGCCGGCGTGCGGCCAGCGGGGCGCCCGCCACCAAGAAGACGACCCCAATCCCATGCACGAGTGCCATCGCGATCGCCAGCGACCACGCCGCCATGGCATCACACTACTGCGACGCCTCCCGGCGGCGGGTGTGGATCAGCCGGCTCCCGGACCGCTCCAGATGGCGCGCGGGAGCTGCTTCTGCTTGTCCACGAACGGCAGGGTGTCCACGGTCGCCTCGTGCGAGTTGCCGTCGCGATCGCGTAGCAGGACCGTCTTGCCGAGCCAGTCGTCGCCGGGCAACGGTCGGTCGAAGCGCACGTAGCCGACTCCGGTCTCGAGCGTGGGCGACCAGGTTCCGATCGTCACGTGCCCGACCGGGCCGTTCCCGGAGTGGACCTGCAGGTCGGCCTCGGGCGTCGCGGTGGGACAGAGGAGACCGAACAGCAACTGGCTGCGATCGGCGGCCTCGAGCGCGGCCCGGCCGATGAAGTCATCCTTCTCGAGCCTGACGAACTGCCCGAGACCGGCGCCGAAAGGCGTGAGGTCGGGCTCGATGTCGGTGCCGTTGTCCAGAATCCCGGATTCGATGCGCCGGATGCCCATCGACGAAGAGGAGCTGAACTCCATGCCGAACGGCTCGCCGCAGGCCAACAGATCGTCCCAGAGGGCACCGTGATCGGTGGGTTCGGGGCCGCTGTTGCAGTAGATCTCGATCCCCATCTCCCCTGTCCAGCCGGTGCGGGAGACCCACAACGTCTGGCCGCAGACGTCGAAGAAGCCGGCCCGGAAGTACTTGAAGTCAGCCGGCAAGCCGCCGCCGATCGCCGCGTCCAGAACGTCCAGAGACCTGGGCCCCTGGATCTGCAGCACCCGCGAGTTCGGATCGGAGACCGCCACGTCGAGGCCGAGACCATTCGCCTTCAGCCAGCTCTCGAACTCGCCGTTCGCCTTGACGTACCAGAACCGATCCTCCCCCAACCGCATGATCACGCCGTCCATCAGCACGGTGCCGTCGGAGTTGCAGGCGATGCCGTAGCGGCAGCGGCCGACGCCGAGCGTCTCGACCCGGCACGCCAGGACCCTCTCGAGCAGCCTGGTGGCGTCGGGGCCGATGATCTCCAGCGGCTTCTCGGGCACGTCGTACAGCAGCACGCCGCGGCGCAGCTTCCAGTACTTCGAGAGGGGATCCTCGCCGGCGGTCATCTTGGCGGGGTAGAGGCGATCGCAGTACAGGCAGAAGACCGTCTCGTCGGTGACGTAGCGGTCGGCGAAGGGCGACTGCTCGATCCGGAACGAACTCAGCGCCACGGTGTCGAACGACTCGATGTAGAAGTGCTTGTCCCGCGTCATGGACACCTCGGATCCCGGGTGAGGAGCGGGATCAGGGTATCGGGACAACCCGCGGGGCAGCCCGCGGCCGGCAGCCGTCACCGCTACAGGCGGACGCCGACTCGGAGGCATGGCTGCGCCCCGCGGCCGGCAGCCGTCACCGCTACAGGCGGACGCCGACTCGGAGGCGTGGCTGCGCCCCGCGGCCGGTAGCCGTCACCGCTACAGGCGGACGCCGGCTCGGAGGCGTGGCTGAGCGTCGAGAACCTGCACGATCGCGGACACGATCAGCTCGTGCTCAGCCTCGTGGATCCTCCGGCGCAGTGCCTCGAGCGTGTCGCCGGGCCCGATGGGAACCTCCACCGATGCGATCGGCGGGCCGTCGTCGACACCCTCGTCGGGCACGTAGTGAACCATGGCGCCGGTCCGGCTGATCAGGCCGGCCTCGTAGGCCTGCCAGGCGGCGGCGATGGCGTCGGAGCCGGGGAACTGTCCTGGCAGGGCCGGATGCAGGTTGATGACCCGGTTGGGGAACCGATCCAGGAACGACGACGACAGCAGGTGCATCCAGCCCGCCAGCACAACGAGATCCGGTTGAGCGCCGGCAACCACGTCGGCCAGGTCGGCGTCGTAGCGGCGCCGGTCCGCCGTTGGGTTCCAGCCGCCGCCTCCGGATGCGGTCGCGGCGACGGGTCCGATTCCGGCTGCGCGCCGAGCCCGCTTGCGGTAGGGCACCAGCGGCCGGTAGTGGACCGGCACCCCGTGTCGCTCGGCGATGTGGCGCGCCCCGGCGTCCCGGCGGTTGATGATCACGGCGGCGACCTCGGCGTCGAGGCGACCCTCGGTGATGGCGTCGAGGATGGCACCCAGGTTCGTGCCGGCCCCCGAGGCCAACACAACCAGCCGACCCGTCACCGCCAGGACCCCTCCAGCGCGACCCGACCCGGGTGGTTGCCGGCGACGTCGGCGAGGTCGCCAACCGATCCGATCACGTAGTGTCGCTGCCGCTCGAGAGCCTCGGCGTCCGCTTCCCCCACGACCGCCACGAGGCCAATGCCCATGTTCCAGACCCTGAACGCCTCGGAGTCGTCGAGCCCACCCCAGTCCACCAGGGTGGCGAACAGGTCGGGCACCGGCCAGGCGCCGACGTCCACCCGGGCGCCGAGGTGGGCGGGCAGCACCCGCGGCAGGTTGTC
>JAPONU010000538.1 GCA_026713745.1 bacterium | reverse complement strand
GACGACTCTGGCGGCCGCGGGTTGCGACATCGCCACCGACGTGGTGCGGATCTACCAGTGGTTCACCTCCGAGTACCCCACGATGGAGGAGTTCGCCGAGGGGAACACCTGGCCGCGCATCACCATCACGCCGTACCTGCGCACACGCGACCTGTACATCAAGCCGCCGCGCCCCGCCTCCACCGGCATGGGCATCAAGGAGTTGCTGGTGGCCGACTCGCTGATCGAGGTTGACCTGCTGGCGATCCCGGGCGGCCCGAGCGTGGGCTACGAGACCCCCGAGGGCGTGCCGTCACCTCTTGCCGGGTACTCGCCGGCGATCCGCCGGGGCGACTGGATCTTCCTGGCCGGGGAGATCCCGGTCGACTGGATGGGCGACTGGATGTCCGAGCGCCACATGGGTGAGCACAGTGGCCTCGCACCCGAGGCGCGGGTCAACCCCTACCTCTGGTACGACTCGCCGATCGAGCGCCAGACCGACTACACGCTCCAGAAGCTCGAGAAGATCGCGGCGGCGGCCGGCGCCTCCTCGCTGAACAACTGCGTCAAGGCCACCGTGTACCTGTCCAGCCCCAACGACTTCGCCGGAATGGACAGGGTGTGGCGCCAATGGTTCCCCGAGAACCCGCCGGCCCGCGTGGTGGTGCCTTACATGGGCCTCGGCGGCATGGGGTCGCGCATCGAGATCGCCATGAAACTGCTGGCCGATGACGCCTCCATCTCCAAGGAGACCATCGAGACATCCGACGCCGTGGAGCCTCCGTGGCACGAGCCGCAGGCCGTCAAGGCGGGCGACTACGTGTTCTTCAGCACCATGATCCCCACCGACGAACGAGGCAGCCTGCCCGCCGGCGTGCAACGCAACCCGGGCTTCCCCCACTACGGCCTGCCGGCGCAGATGGAAATGGAGTACCTGCTGGGCAACATCTCAGCCATCTGCGAAGCGGCCGGAACGTCGCTGGAGAACATCGCCAAGCGGCAGTGCTACCACGCCGACTTCGCGGACTTCCAGATCTCCATCAACGAGTGGGCACGTCACTTCCCCGGCGGGAAGCCGGCCTCCACGACGATGCGGATCGGTGGACCACTGCAGGTGCCCGGCGCGCACGTGATCCTCGACCTGATCGGCTACGCCCCGTCGGCCTGACGGCGGCGTTCGGCAGCGGCGGCGGGGAGTAGCCCATGGCAACGGCGGGTTCGATCCTGGGACACAGCGTGCTGCGCCGCGAGGACGCGGCGCTGCTGGTCGGTGGCCGTCCCTACGTGGACGACCTGGACATTCCGGCGCGCAGCGTCGTCTTCGTGCGCTCGGACGTTCCGCACGGCCGGATCGTCAGCATCTCCGGAGGCGAGGGCGTCTACACCGCGGAGGACCTGAACATCCCCGACATGCTGGCCGGCCCGCCTGCGCCCGCGCACTTCGGCCGTCCGGCCCTGGCGCGCGGCACGGTGGGCTACGTGGGCGACCCGATTGCGGCCGTGGTGGCCGGCACGCTCACCGAGGCCCGGGACCGTGCCGAGGATGTGGTCGTCGAGATCGAGGAACTTCCCGCGGTCTCCGATCCTATGGAAGGCACCGAGGTCGTCTTCGAGGTCGACCCGATCGAGGACCCGGGAGCCCTCGACGGCGCGGATGTGGTGGTGTCGTTCAGGTACGTGAACCAGAAGATCGCTCCGGCGCCCATGGAGACGAACGGCATCCTGGCCATCCCGAACGTCGACGGCACCGGGCGCCTGCGGCTCTGGGTCCCCACCCAGTGCCCATTCTCGGTCCAGCAGACCATCGCCGCCTGCCTGGAGCTGGACCTTGATCGGATCCACGTCGTGGTGCCCGCCACCGGCGGGGGCTTCGGAGCCAAGGGTCACGCGTACGTGGAGCAGGTGGTGACCGCTTCCCTCGCAATGCGGCTCGGCGAGCCGCTGAGTTGGATCGAGTCCCGCACCGAGAACATGCTCCACATGGGCCACGCCCGGGGCCAGGTCCAGGACGTCCAGATCGGCGCCCGCGCCGACGGCACGGTCGTGGGAATGAAGTGGAACGTCACCCAGGACGCCGGGGCCTACCCCGACATCGGCGCCTGGTTGACCTTCTACACCAAGATGATGGCCTCGGGCACCTACAAGATCCCGCGGATGGACTTCCGGGCGCGCAGCGTGGTGACCAACAGCGCACCCACCGGGGCACTACGGGGCGCGGGACGGCCCGAGGCGGCGGCGCTCGTGGAACGGGCCATGGACATGCTGGCTGCCGAGACGAGGCTCGACCCTGTGGAGGTGCGGCGCCGCAACCTGATCGAGACCCACAGCGAGCCGGTCGAGACCCTCACGGGGGCCGTCTACGACGCCGGCGACTACCTGGGGGCCATGGAACGCGCCGTCGAACTTGCCGGCTACGACGAGCTGCGCCGCGAGCAGGCCGAGCGGCGCTCCCGCGGCGACCGCTACCAACTCGGCATCGGCGTGGCCAACTACATCGAAGTCACCGGCAACGGCCCCAGCAACGACTACGGCTCCGTGGAGATCCACGACGACGGCACCGCCACGGTGCTGTCGGGCGTCTCATCCCACGGCCAGGGCCACCAGACCACCTACGCCCAGATCGCCTCGGAGCAACTTGGCATCGGTTGGCAGCAGATCAGCGTCGTCCAGTCCGACACCGACCTGGTCCCCCGCGGCAACGGCACCTACGGTTCCCGCTCGCTGCAACTCGGGGGATCGGCGATCGACCGGGCCGCAGCCGCCGTGGCGGACCAGGCCCGCCAGGTGGCCGCGGACTATCTCGAGGCCAACGTGGACGACATCTCCGTGTACCACGGCGAGGGCCTCGGCGTGGCCGGGTCACCCGACACTGTGCTCTCGTGGAGCAGGCTCGCCGAACTGTCCCCCGAACCGCTGGCCGCCGAATGTGACTTCGACCAGGGATCTCGGACCTTCCCGTTCGGCACCCACGTGGCGGTCGTCGAAGTGGACACCGAGACGGGCGGCGTTCGCCAGCTGCGCCACCTCTGCGTGGACGACTGCGGCAACGTCATCAACCCGCTCCTTGCCGAGGGGCAACAGCACGGCGGAATCGCGCAGGGCATCGCCCAGGCGCTGTGGGAAGAGATGGTCTACGACGCCGGCGCAGGTCCGCGG
>JAPONU010000537.1 GCA_026713745.1 bacterium | reverse complement strand
TGCATCGACACGGGCCAGACCATCCGGTTCATGCGCGCCGCCGCGCTGCGGGGTGCGGAGAACTTCCGCTTCTTCGCCGACCGGGCGCCGGGCGCGGCCGACGGCCTGTCGCTCCCGTCGGTGCACCACGTCAACTACACCACCCGCCACCCCATCGGCCCGGTCGGAGTCATCACGCCGTGGAACACCCCGTTCATGCTGAGCACCTGGAAGATCGCCCCGGCGCTGGCTGCCGGCTGCACCGTGGTCCACAAGCCGGCGGAATGGAGCCCTCTGACCGCCCATCTGCTGGGTGAGATCGCCGCCGAGGCGGGTCTGCCAGCCGGCGTGTTGAACGTGGTACACGGAATGGGCGAGACGGCAGGGCGGGCTGTGACCGAGCATCCCGCCATCCGCGCAATCGCCTTTGTGGGCGAGTCCGCCACCGGCTCGCTCATCGCCGCCCAGGGCGCGCCCACCCTCAAACGCACCCACTTCGAGCTCGGCGGCAAGAACCCCGTGATCGTCTTCGACGACGCCGACCTGGACCGGGCCGCCGACGCCGTGCTGTTCATGATCTACAGCCTCAACGGCGAGCGCTGCACGAGCGCCAGCCGCCTGCTGGTCCAGCGCTCGATCCACGACGACTTCGTCGCCCGCCTCGCCGAGCGGATGCGGCGCATCCCGGTAGGCCACCCCCTCGACCCCGCCAGCGTGATCGGACCGCTGATCGGTCCCGCGCACTGCGCCAAGGTGCGCGGCTACCTGGACATCGCCCGGAGCGAGGGCGCCACGGTGACCGAGGGCCGGTCGTGGACCGAGGCGCCCGGCGGCGGCAGTTGGGTCGCCCCCGCCCTGGTGACCGGCGCCACCAACACCATGCGTATCGCCCAGGAGGAGATCTTCGGGCCGGTGCTGGTAGCCATCCCGTTCGACGACGAGGCAGACGCCACCCGGATCGCCAACGACTCTCCCTACGGCCTCGCCGGCTATCTCTGGACCGGCGACGTGGGGCGGGCTCATCGCGTCGCCGGCGCCCTCGAAGCGGGCATGATCTGGGTGAACAGCCAGAACGTGCGGCACCTGCCGACCCCGTTCGGTGGAACCAAGCGCAGCGGCATCGGCCGCGACGGAGGCGACTGGAGCTTCGACTTCTACATGGAGACCAAGAACATCGCCATCGCCCTCGACACCCACGCCATCGGCCGCCTCGACGCCGACGCGGAGACGCCATGAGCCTCTACTACGTGCAGAAGTTCCTCTACCACCTGAACCGCGACCCGGCGCTGCAGGAGCGCTACGCCGCCGACCGCCGGGGCGCCCTGGCGGGCTACGAACTCACCGGCGAGGAGGTCGAGGCGCTCGTCGACGTTGACATTGGGCTGCTGTTTCACCTCGGCGTGAACGGCCAGATCCTCATGCACTTCGCCGCACTGCACCGGATCGAATGGAGCGACTACCTGCAGCGCATGCGCGACGGCATCACCCGCCACGGCCCGGTCCGCGAGGGCGTCTACGCCATGGTCGGCTACGAGGGCACCGAGGCCCACGCCGCCCGGCTCGGCCAATCCGGGACGCCGGGGGAGCCCGGCGAGGGAGGGAGCTGAGGTGCCGCTGGTCTACGCCGGCGTGTGCAGCCACGCGCCCGGCATCACCGGCCGGGCCGAACGGGCCGACCCCGAAGTGCGCGACCGATTCTACGAGGCACTCGACGGGATGCGGGAGAGGCTCGAGGCCGCCCGGCCCGACGCCCTCATCGTCGTGGCGGCCGAGCACTTCGCCAACTTCTTCATGAACAACATGCCCGCCTTCGCCCTCGGGATGGCCGAGGGCTACGACGGCCCCATCGAGGACCCCGACTGGCTGGGAATCGACAAGTTCCGGGCGCCGGGAAACCGCGACCTCTCGGGGCGCATCATCGGCGAAGTCATGCAGACCATCGACGTGGCCTACGCCGAGGAGTGGCTGTTCGACCACGGCATCGCCGTGCCGCTGCACTTCCTCACCCCCCACTTCGACGTACCGATCATCCCCGCCAACATCAACTGTCAGGGACCGCCGCTGGCACCTCTGCACCGGGCCTGGGCCTTCGGAGAGGCCCTGCGACGCGCCGCCGACGCCGCACCCGAACGGATCGCCATCATCGGCACCGGCGGCATCTCGCACTGGCCCGCCACCCCCGACTCCGGGAGGATCAACGAGCCCTGGGACCGGGAGTTTCTGGACCGCTGGTGCCGCAACGACCGAGAGGCCCTCTGCGGCTACGACGACGCCGAGGTGTACGCCCGCGCCGGCCAGGGCGGCTTCGAGATCCGCACCTTCATCGCCGTCAGCGCCGCAGCCGAAGGCACCCCCGGCGCCGTCCACTTCTACGCCCCGATCCCCATCTTCGCCGTCGGCTGCACCGTCGCCGACTACCAACTCACCTGAAACCCCAACAGGCGTCAACACCGTCGCCATCAGCACCCGCGGCGAACTCCAATTCCCCCGCTCAACCTGACCGGAGGGCCTCCGTGACGTGGAGCCCCGCCCACATCTTCACTGTTTCATACGGGCTGTTCGGATTGAGTCTCAGCCTTACGGCCTGATCGCTGGAGGTCAGGCCAGGAGGGCCTTGGCGACGATGGTCTTCATGATCTCGGAGGTCCCCCCGTAGATGCGGGTGACTCGGGCGTCGGCGTACGCGCGCCCGATGGGATACTCGGTTGTGTAGCCGTAGCCCCCGAAGAGTTGCAGGCAGCGGTCGACGACCCGGCCTTGGACCTCGGTCGCCCACATTTTCGCCATTGCCGCGTCCACGGCGTCGAGTTGCCGATTGCAGTGGCGCATCACGCAGCTGTTCACGAAGGATCGGGTGACCGCGACTTCGGTCGCGACTTCGGCCAGGACGAACTTGGTGTTCTGGAACTCAGCGACGGGTTGCCCGAACGCGGTCCGTTCCTTCACGTAGTCGACGGTCCAGTCGAGGGCGGCCTGAGCGACGGCGCAGCCGAACACGCCGATGGAGAGGCGCTCCTGGGCGAGGTTGGACGACAGGTACCCGAAGCCGCGACCCTCCTCACCGAGTCGATTCTCGACCGGCACGCGCGCGTCGGTGAAGAAGAGCTCAGCGGTGTCGTTGGAGTGCTGCCCGATCTTGGCGAGGTTCCGACCGCGCTCAAACCCGTCCATGTCGCGCTCGACCACGAGGAGCGAAATGCCTCCTCGTCGATCTGAGGGGTTCTGGGCGGTCCGGCACGCGACCACGACCAGGTCGGCGTTGATGCCGTTGGTGATGAACGTCTTGGCGCCGTTGAGGACGTACTCGTCGCCATCGCGGCGGGCCGTCGTCGAGATGGCGGCGAGGTCCGAGCCGGTCCGGGGTTCGGTCATCGCCAAAGCTGTGATCAGCTCACCCGAGGCGATGCCCGGAAGCCAGCGCTGGGCCTGTTCTTCTGTGCAGTACTCCACGAAGTAGGGGGTCACGATGTCGTTGTGCAGCGTCAATGCAAGTGCCGCGCCACCCATGCCCGCGTGAGCCAACTCCTCACTGATGATCGCGTTGAACCGGAAGTCGTCGACGCCGCCACCGCCATGAGTCTCGGGAATCGCCATGCCCAAGAACCCGTGTGCCCCCGCGATCTCGAAGATGGCTCGCTCGACGATGCCGTTGGTTTCCCAGCGCTCGTAGTGCGGAACCATCTCCTCAGCTACGAATGCGGCGAAGCTCTCGCGGAACAGCTCGTGGGTCTCGTCGTAGATCGACGGCGCGGCGAGCATGGCCTTGCCAACCCGTGTGGCACGGGCCGTGTCGGGCTCCGATCCTCTAAACGCCGATTGCGCTGGTTCGCTCCTTGTCGGGTGGAGGCATGTAGGTCGTGCGGCTTGGCTTGAGGCCCATCGAGTGCATGGTCAGCAGCATCCCGAGGGCGGCGCCGGTCGGATCGACCACCGGCACGCTTACACGCTCGGACTCAAGCCGGGCCTGTAGTGCCGCCGCGACGCCGAGCATTCCTGTGCATCCGAGCACCAGAGCGTCGGCGCCGGCGGATAGGGCTCGACACGACGCTTCGAATAGGCCCTTGAGGAGCATCTCGCCGTCGTGCAACTCGAGGACGGGCGTGTCTATCACCTCGACCGACGCCATGCGGCCGGCGATTCCCATGCGGGTCGCCAACCCCGAGATCATCGGCACGACGTTCTCCAGAACCGTGACCACCGAGAAGCGCTCGCCGAGATTCAGGGCAGTCGATACCGCGGGTTCGAAGCCGCCCACGACGGGGATGTCCACCAGTTCCCTGGCAGCGGGAACCGCTGGATCGCCGAAACAGGTGATGAACACGGCGTCCGCTCCCCCGGCCGCGGCCTGCACCACCTCTGAGAGGATCGCGGGGCCGGCCAAGACCTCGTCGTAGAACGACTCGATCGAGGCGGGACCGTACCGAAGGCACGACACCTCCAAGCCCACGTCGTCTCCGAGAAAGCTGCGGGCCTCCTCGGTGATCTGGTCGTTGAAGGAGTCAGACGTGATCGGAACGACGATGTGGATTCTCATCATTGCGCCTTTCGGGTTGTCGGGTTGAGGGCGGGTGTCGGGTCGAGCTAGGTGCGCCTGGCTCTTGACCAGGCGTCGGTCGCGACGGCCAGCAGGATCACGAGGCCTTGGATGATCCGTTGCCAGATCGGGTCGATCTGATGGAGGTTGAAGCCGTTGATCATGAAGGCGATGAAGAAGGCGCCGAGCAGCGTCCTCCACACCGCGC
Source organism: bacterium (assembly GCA_026713745.1). GTDB lineage: Bacteria > Actinomycetota > Acidimicrobiia > Acidimicrobiales > CATQHL01 > VXNF01. Next base: position 3,433 of record JAPONU010000537.1, on the reverse strand, counting down.
CGGTGCCGCCGGCGATGGAGGTGCCGCCGACGACGATGGCGGCGATGACGCCGAACACGAAGCTGAAGTCGTCAGACGGCGTGGCGCTGATAGTCCTGGAGGCCGCCACGACGCCCGCGAGACCCGAGGCCAGCCCCGACAGGGCGAAGACGGTCACGACGACCAGACGCGTGCGCACCCCGGCGAGCCTCGCGGCCTCCGCGTTACCGCCCGTGGCGTACACGTGGCGGCCGAAGCGCGTGCCGGCCAGCAAGATCCAGGCCACAGCCACCACCGCCAGCGAGATCCATGTGGCGGTGGTCAGTTCCGCCAGCCGGGTGCGGGCAACCCTTTGGAAGCCGTCACCATCGGGCCGCAGGATGCTGCGCTCGCTCGCTACGTAGCCGATCCCGAACACAACGAATGACGTGGCCAGGGTTGTGATGAAGGAGTTGATCCGGGCGAAAGCCACTATCCAGCCGTTGGCGGTCCCAACGCCCAGACCGAACAAGCACCCCACGAGCAGCGCCGGCGCTACCGAGCCGGTGGCGTTCTCAACCCGTAGAGCCACCAGCGGTGCGACCACCGCGACCGCCGAGATCGACACGTCGAAGCCGCCGGCGATCATCGTGAGGGTGGCGACAGAGGCGGCAATGAGCAGGGTCGCCTGCTGGTCGAGCACGTTGCGCAGGTTCGGCCCGGTCAAGAATCCGTCAGTGGTGACAGCGAGCAGCACGAACAGGGCAAGGGTCACCCAGACGATTCCGTAGCGGGCCACGACAGCCAGGTACCGGCCAGGCGTCGGCAAGCGTGATTGTGTGGTCGGATCAGTCACGAGATCTGTGCCGCGGCGGCCTTCTCGCCGAAGGCATGCCGCAGGATCCGTGCCTCGTCGAGGTCGGGATGGCTGAGTTCTGCCACGAAGCGTCCCTCGCGCATCACCATCACGCGGTGACAGAGGCCGACCAGTTCCTCGAGTTCCGAAGAGACGAGCAACACGGCCAGCCCGCTTCGGGCCGCTGTCATCAACAGGTCGTAGATCGAGCGCTTCGAGCCGACATCGACTCCCCTCGTGGGCTCGTCGGCGATGAGCACCTTCAGGCCCGGTGCCATCCAGCGCGCGAAGAGGCTCTTCTGCTGGTTTCCCCCCGACAGCAACCGCACAGGAGTCTCGACAGTCCCGCCTCGCACGTTCGCGTTCGACGCTGCGGTCGCGACAAATTCGCGCTCGGCGTTGCCGGCCAGGAGGCCCGCCCGCGTGACGACGCGGAGGTGCGGGAGGCTGATGTTCTCGCGGAGGCTGCGGTCCATGACCAGCCCCTGGTCCTTCCGGGACTCGGGGATGAGGCCCATCCCGAGCGCGATCGCCCGCCGAGGTCTGTGGCGACCAACCTCGCGGCCCGCTACCTGCACGTCGCCGGCAAGTGCGGTGTCGGCGCCGTAGACGGACCTCACGAACTCGGTACGGCCCGATCCGACGAGGCCCGCGATCCCGACTATCTCCCCGGCGTGGACGTCGAGTGCAAGCCCTGCGGGCTGCGGCGTACGAGGTGGCGATTCCGAGCGTCCCGAGCGCGGAGCCACGAATCCCTTCTGCCCCGCATGCTGGAGACCCCTGACCCTCAGCACCGGGACCTGGGATGGATCCGGGCGGGGCGGTTTGGGCGGGAAGTTGGCTTCCAGCTCACGCCCGATCATGGCATCGACGAGGGAGCCCGCCGTCTCCGACGCCGGTTCAGTGTGTCTTACGACGCGCCCGTCGCGCATGACGGTGATGGCATCGGCAAGCTCAAGAACCTCGTCCAGGAAGTGCGAGATGAAGAGAACGGTGATCTGTTGATCTCGCAGAGCGCCGATGAGGCGGTGCAGTTGACCTCGCTCCTGCGCTGAGAGCCGTGCCGAGGGCTCGTCCATGATGACGAACTCGGCTCGTCTCGCCACGGCCCGCAGGATCTCGACCCACTGCTGGTCCGCGACACTGAGTGTCCGCACGATCGCGGTCGGGTCGATCGTGATCCCCGTCCGCTCCACGAGTGACCTGAACCGCTGCAGCATGTCCTTGCGGGCTACGAATCCCCAGCGTGTCGACTCGACTCCCACGAATACGTTGTCGACCACGCTTCGATCCGGAACGAGCGCCAGTTCCTGGGCGAGGGCCGTGATGCCTGCAGCGAAGGCTTGTCTCGGCGATCGGAACCTGTGCCGGCGGCCGTTGAAGATCACCGATCCGCTGTCTGCGGCGTAGACCCCGGAGATGACCTTTCCGACGGTTGACTTTCCGGCGCCGTTCTCGCCGACCAGGGCGTGGACAGAGCCTCGCCGTATGACGATGTCGGCGCAGTCGATGGCCTGGGTGGCGCCGAACCGTTTGGAGACTCCACGCAGTTCCAGGTGGGCAGCTACCTGCCGGGCAGGATCGGCGCCCTGCGGGTCAGCCATCCCACTCCGCGGTGAACTGATCCACGTTGGCCGCAGTGACCATGCCCTCGTCGACGAAGCCGCCGTTGGGGTCCACGCCGCCGGTGTACGTGCCGTCGGCGAGAGCGGCGATCATGGCCTCCATGGCGAAACGGCCTTCGCTGGCCGGCGCGTAGAACACCGTCGCGAACCACCGCCCGTCTCGCACTCCGTCGATCGCCGGTGACGACCCACCGAGACCGATCAGGGCGACACCGTCCAGCTTGCCTTCGTCCGTAAGCACAAGCTCGACGCCCTGCAGTGACTGGTCAGCGCCGACTACGACATCGAAATCGGGCTGGGCTTGCATGATGTCCTGAATGGCGTTGATCCCGCCTTCGGGGCCGAGGTACTGGCCCTCACCCTCGGCAACAATCTCGATGTTGGATTCGCTCGCCGTCACATTGTCGAACCCCTGGCGCAATGCCACGTCCAACGGGAAGCCGCGGATGCCGAACAGGTACACCACCCGGCACGGGTCGAGGCCGGCGCACGCCCCGATGGTGAGCCGTCCGGCCCGCTCGCCGGTGATCACCGGTGGGGCAAGAATCGACGCCGCAATCCCGTCCACCTGCGGCTCGTTGGTGGACAGGTCGTCGCCGACGATCTGGTTGAACAACACCACTTCGAGCCCGGCTGCGAGCGCCGCCTCGACATCGGGAACGAGTCCGGGACCGTTCAACGCCACCAGGATGATGCCGTCGTACTGACCGCTGGCCACGGCGTCCTGCAATTGGGTGGTCTGCAGATCGGCATCGAACTGGGCGTCGAACTCGACGAGCTCGATGCCGTGCTCACCCGCGAGCCGTTCCATCTCGCCCACCGACGCCAACAGGAAGGTGTTCGCTGAGCTGGCGGAGAGGTAGGCAATCCGCTTGGCGTCTGCCGGTTCGGTGGTCGCCGGCGTCTCAGCCGCGGGCGCCGATTCCTCAGGCTCGGGCGCTTCTGCCTCATCGGACCCGGTCGATTCTGCCTCGTCGGACCCGGCCGTTTCGGC
>JAPONU010000536.1 GCA_026713745.1 bacterium | reverse complement strand
CCGCCTCGTGAGCCGGCTCACCGGCTACCCGGTGCAGTACAACAAGGCGGTGGTGGGGCGCAACGCCTTCGCCCACGAGGCGGGCATCCACCAGCACGGGGTGCTCAGCGAGCGAACCACCTACGAGATCATGGATCCCCACGCGGTGGGCCAAGAGGGCAGCCAGATCGTGCTGGGCAAGCACTCCGGCCGCCACGCCTTCGCCGACCGGCTGCGCAGCCTGGGCCTCGACATCGCCGGCGATGCCCTCAACGCGGCGTTCACGCGCTTCAAGGAGCTGGCGGACCGCAAGATCGAGTTGACCGACGCCGACCTCGAGGCGATCGTGGCCGATGAGGTCGGCAGCAAGATGGAGCACGCCTTCGAGCTGCAGGTCCTGGAATGCCACGGCGGCAGCGTGGGCACCGGAACCCCGAGTGCCACCGTCGTCGTGTGTGTGCACGGCGAGTTGCGCACCGCACGCGAGGAAGGCAACGGCATGGTCGACGCCGCCTGCAAGGCGGTGAAGGCGGCCACCGGCGTGCAGGGGCGCCTCACCGACTACAGCGTCGCCTCGGTCACCGGCGGTGTGGATGCGCTCGCGGACGTGGCGCTGCGCTTCGAGTCCACCGACGGTGTGCGAGTGGCGGGCAGGGGCCTCGCCACCGACGTTGTGGAGGCCTCGGTCCGCGCCTTCGTGAGCGCCCTCAACAAGGTGGCGCGGGTACGGGACTCCGGCGAGAACCCCGACGCCATCGACCGGCCCGGGCGCCTCTTCATGGCCTAGGAGTGTGCTGAGTAATCCCCGGATCGGCCAATCCATCGCCGCGAAAGCCCTGGTGAGGGGCTTGCGGGTTCGGCGAAATGGCCATTGCTCACCAGTCTCCTAGGTGACTGCGCCCAGCGCGGGTGCCTCTGGCTGAACTCGGTGCTCAATGCCAGATCGCACTGACCGTTCACACGGCGGGTCGGTGTCGCGGCGGATCGGTGTCGCGGCGGATCGGATCTGCCCTTTCGCCGAACAGCCGTCCCGACGAGCTGTCGCGGAGCCAGACGTCCTAGTTGTCGCGGCCAGGGCGTAAGCGCTCGTCGTCTCGGATCCCGCGATCGGCCCGAGCGGACGCGATCGGCCTGAGCAGACGCGACCGGCCTCAGCGGGTTGGTGGGCGCTTGTTCGATTTGGGCTGGCGGGCTCGCGGGGCCAGACGTCCTAGTTGTCGCGGCCAGGGCGTAAGCGCTCGTCGTCTCGGATCCCGCGATCGGCCCGAGCGGACGCGATCGGCCCGAGCGGGTTGGTGGGCGCTTGCTCGATTCGGGCTGGCGGGGTCGCGTTCTGGTTCTGGGGTTCAGAGCCGGAGTGGCGGGTTGACGGTGGATTCCGTACCGCCACGGTGACTGTGTTTGGTGTCGTTGCGGTGGGGACGACCGGCGTTGGGGTGGTGGCGGGCGGCGTGGCGGAGGGTGCGTTTGCCGTCGGCTGTTTTGGCGATGTCGGCGCCGTTGTGGTGGATTTCGGTGTGGTGGCAGTGGCCGCAGAGCAGGCAGAGGTTGTCGATGTCGGTGGGGCCGCCGTGTTCCCAGTGTTTCTCGTGGTGGGGTTCGCAGATGTT
>JAPONU010000535.1 GCA_026713745.1 bacterium | reverse complement strand
GGGCGAGCCGACGATCCGCGGTGACTTCTGGGAGATCGTCGACTACGCCGTCGCTCACCATGTCGGCGTGAAGTTCTCCACCAACGGAACGCGCATCACCGCAGAGACCGCCCGGCGCATTGCCGGCAGCGACTACCTGGACGTGCAGATCTCCCTCGACGGCGCCACCCCCGAGGTCAACGACGCCGTGCGGGGCGAGGGCACCTTCGCCACCGCCGTCGCCGCCATGGAGCACCTGGCCGCCGCCGGTGTGCGGGGATTCAAGCTGTCGGTGGTGTGCACCCGCCACAACCTGCCCCAGATCGACGACCTCAAGGCGCTGGCCGACCGCTACGGGGCGCAGTTGCGGCTCACCCGGCTGCGACCGTCGGGGCGCGGCGCGGAGGTCTGGGGTGTGCTGCACCCCACTGCCGACCAGCAGCAGATGCTCTACCAGTGGCTGCTGGCCCACGGCGACGAGGTCCTCACCGGCGACTCGTTCTTCCACCTGGCCGGCTACGGCCAGCCGCTCCCCGGCCTGAACCTCTGCGGCGCCGGGCGCGTCGTGTGCCTCATCGACCCTGTGGGGGACGTCTACGCCTGCCCGTTCGCCATCCACGACTCCTTCCTGGCCGGTAACGTGCGCGGCGCCGGCGGCTTCGAGCACCTCTGGCGCCACTCCGAGCTGTTCACGTCGCTGCGCGAACCCCAGGCCGCCGGCGCCTGCGGTTCGTGCTCGGAGTACGACGGCTGCCGGGGCGGCTGCATGGCGGCAAAGTTCTTCACCGGTCTCCCGCTTGCCGGCCCCGACCCCGAGTGCGTCAAGGGACACGGCGCCGCCGCCTTGGCGGCCATCGAGCCGGGCTCGGTGCCGCGCCCCTCCGGCGATCATTCCCGGGTGACGCTCCTGCGGCGCCGTGGTGACCGGGCCTGCGAGGAGCACCCGCTGGCGGGAGCCGGACTGGCCCCGGCCAGAAGCATCTGATGGCCGGCGACTGGTTCGAGTCGGTGGCCGCGGCCCGGCGGCGCGCCGAGCGCACGTTGCCTCCCTCGGTCGCCGCTGCACTGCGCGCCGGCGCTGAGGCGGGCGTCACTCTGAGCCAGAACGAGGCGGCGTTCGGCGAGTTGGGGTTCGCCCCGACCGTTGCCGGCAAACCCGGCGGGCGCGACCTGTCCACCAGCGTGATGGGCCAGCCGGTCTCCATGCCGGTGCTGATCTCGCCCACCGGCGTACAGGCCGTCCACCCCGACGCCGAGGTGGCCGTGGCGAGAGCCGCCACCGCCCGGGGAACCGTCATGTGTCTCAGCGCCTTCGGCAGCAAGCCCATCGAAGAGGTCGTCGCGGCCAACCCCCAGACCATGTTCCAGATCTACTGGTGCGGGTCCCGGGACAGGATCCTCCAGCGCCTCGAGCGCGCCAGCGGCGCCGGAGCCACCGGGCTGATCATCACCCTGGACTGGTCCTTCGTGCACAGCCGCGACTGGGGCAGCCCGTTCATCCCCCAGCGCATCGACCTACAGGCAATGCTGCGGCTCGGGCCCGAGGGGATCCGCCGCCCCCGCTGGCTGTGCCGCTGGCTGCGCGCCGGGCACCTGCCCGACCTGGCGGTGCCGAACATGACGATCCCCGGCGAGGACCCGCCGGGGTTCTTCGACGCCTACGGGGAGTGGATGCAGACCCCGCCGCCGACCTGGGAGGACCTGGCGTGGCTGCGCCGGCAGTGGGACGGGCCCTGCATGATCAAGGGCATCGGGCGCGTCGACGATGCCAGGCGTGCGGTGGACATCGGGGCCACGGCCATCTCGGTCTCGAACCATGGCGGCAACAACCTGGACACCACTCCCGCGCCGATCCGTGTGCTCCAGCCGATCGCCGACGCCGTGGGAGGTGACATCGAGGTCCTGGTTGACGGAGGGATCCGCCGCGGCAGCGACGTCGTCAAGGCGCTGGCGCTGGGGGCGCGGGCCACCCTCATCGGCCGCGCCTACCTGTGGGGCTTGGCCGCGAACGGCCAGGCCGGCGTGGAGAACGTGCTCGACGTGCTGCGAGCCGGCATCGACTCGGCGCTGCTGGGTCTCGGCCGCGGGTCGGTCACCGAACTCACCCCCGGCGACGTCCTCGTGCCGCCGGGCTTCGGCGTCGACGCCGGCAACGCGGAGTGAACCGCTCCACACCCGAGGGCGCCGACCCCCGCCGCCTCCCGTGATTCGCGTCGCCGTGCTCGGCGCCACCGGGTACGTCGGCGGACGGCTCGTGCCCGAACTGCTGGGCGCCGGCGGTGACGTGCGCTGCATCGTGCGCAACCCTCGGCGCACCGGTGGCTTCGGCTGGCGGGAGCAGGTGGAGGTGCTGCCCGGCGACGTGCTGGACCGCGACTCCCTCGAGGCGGGTTTCGAGGGCGTCGACGCGGTCTACTACCTGGTGCACGCCATGGGCCACAGCGACCGATTCGCCGAGACCGACCGGCAGGGTGCTGTAAACACCGCCGCGGCCGCACAGGCCGCCGGTGTGGGTCGCATCGTCTACCTGGGCGGGCTCGGCGCCGACGACCCCGCCGTCCTGTCGCCCCACCTTGCGAGCCGCCACGAGGTGGGGCGCCTGCTGGCCAACGGATCGGTGCCGGTCACCGAACTGCGGGCCGCTGTCATCATCGGCTCGGGCAGCGCCTCCTTCGAGATGCTCCGCCACCTCGTGGACGTGCTGCCGGCGATGACGTGCCCGCGCTGGGTGACCCGGACCCGCTGCCAGCCGATCGCCATCGGTGACGTCCTGCACTACCTGGTCGCCGCGCCGCAGGTCGAGGTGCTGGCTGGACAGATCACCGAGGTCGGCGGGCGCGACGTGGTCAGCTACCGGGACATGATGGATCGCTACGCCGTCGCCACCGGGCTGCGGCCCCGGGTCATCATCCCCGTGCCGGTGCTGACGCCGCGGCTGTCCTCGCACTGGGTGCGGCTGGTCACGCCGCTGCCTTACGACCTGGCCCGGCCGCTGGTCGACAGCCTCATTAACGACGTAGTCGTGAGCCCCGAGCGGGACATCCGGCGTTTCGTGGACCACGAGCCGCTGGATCTGGATGCGGCGCTGGCCCGGGCGCTGCAGCGGGTACAGGACCTCGACGTGCAGACCGCTTGGATGGGCAGTTCACTCGATCGCACCGTCGCAGGGCCCATGCCGCAGGATCCGCCCTGGGCGGGCGGCACGGTGCTGGCCGACGAGCGGGTTCTGACCAGCGAGGCCTCGGCGGAGGCGCTGTTCGCCACCGTCTCGGGGGTGGGCGGCGACCGCGGCTGGTACGTGGCGCAGTCCCTGTGGGAGCTACGCGGCGCGCTCGATGCCCTGGCCGGCGGGGTGGGGATGCGCCGGGGACGCCGCCACCCCGACGAACTCCGGGTGGGTGACGCCCTGGACTACTTCCGCGTCGAGACCCTCGAGGCGCCTCGCCTGCTGCGGCTTCGGGCCGAGATGCGGCTTCCAGGCGTGGCGTTCCTGGAGTGGCACATCGCCGAGGAAGATGGCCGTCGGACCCTCCGCCAACTGGCGCGGATGTATCCCCGAGGCGTGCTGGGCCGCCTGTACTGGTGGGCGCTGTTCCCGATCCACTCGCTGATCTTCAGGCTGCTGGCGAAACGGCTCGTACTTGCCGCCGAGGCCCGCCCACCGGACTAGATCCCCGCCGCCGGGCTCAGCGCTGGGCGTCCTCCAGCCGGGCCCGCATCCGCTCGTGGGCCTCAGGCGAGCCGTCGTGCCAGGTGCCCATCCAGGCGTCGATGGGGATCACCTGCAGTCCGTAGTTGCACTCGAAGTACTTGTGGTGCAGGTCGTGGTAGTAGGTGCCGGCCGGCATGGTCCTGCCATAACCGATCTCGAAGCGGTCGAAGCCGCAGTGGCCCCTCGCCGGGTCCATTGCGGTGAAGAGGTTCGTCAAGATGACGACGAACGGGCTCACCGGTATGACCAGGAAGAACAGCACTGCGGAGAAGTACAGCAGGTGCTCCACGGGGTGCATCGAGAGTCCCGACCACGGTCCGGTGTTCACGTTCTTGTGGTGCAGGAAGTGGGCCCAGCGGTAGAGGGGTTGGGTGTGCAACAGCCGGTGGGTCACGTAGAACCAGCCCGACACCAGGAAGAACGGCAAGACGGTCATCACCAGCAGGTAGATGACCGACGCCGGCCCGCCGCCCCAGTCCACCCGAGGAATGTGGTCGTTGGCGTAGGCCCACAGCAGCAGCGACTCGTAGGCGGTCCAGAAGAAGGCGCCGCTCGTGAGCGCCCAGAACATGTTGTCCCGTGTCTGGCTGCCGAAGAGGAAGCGGCGGCTCTTGTTGCTCAGCCAGCGGGGGTCGTACTTGTAGGCCTTCCCCTGCGCCCGGCGCACGTAGAGCCACAGGTGCAGGCCGCCCGCCGAGACCACCAGCAGCACCACGTTGCGCAGGTAGATCTCGGCGATCCAGCCGACCGCGAACCGCTCCATGCGCTCCATGGCAGGCGTGAAGAAGTTCCAGACCAGGGCCGCCAGGCCGGCGTAAACGAACCCATAGGGCCACATCGTCATCCAGACGAGGTCCCGGATGGTGCGCAGCGCCTTCCGTGGACCACCCCGCAACGTGGGCGGCTGCATCGGGATGGCCTCCGCGGGCTCGTATCCCACCTTCCGCTCCATGGCCTACGTCCCCCTCAGCCGATCTGCGGCACGCGGATCGTACCAACCGCACCATGGGCGCGTAGTAGGCCCGATTTGTGCCAACGTATGCCTGTGGGGGACTCACCGATGCACCAATAGGAGCGCTGAAACGATGACGACGATCAGGTCGCTGCTGGACAACGTGTGTGCTGGAGGGGTGATGACCGTCGGGGACCTGGCACAGGTCACCCGGACCACCCGGCGCGAGGTCGTCCGCTGGCGCTACCGAGGCGCCACCGTCCGCCAAGACGTGGAGAAGCGGCTGCTCGAACTGAGG
>JAPONU010000534.1 GCA_026713745.1 bacterium | reverse complement strand
TGGTTCCAACAACGCGTCTGCACCGGCGCCCTCGCCGCAGCGAACCCCAAACGGCTCCGCTGGGCGCTCTGGCACACCCCCGGGCGCCTCGCCCGCAGAGCGCGCCGAACGATCATCCGCCTACCCGACAACCCCCCCGGCGCAACGCACCTGGCCCGCATCTACCGCAACATGACCCTTCTCTGCTGACAACCCACCAAAGGGAACGAAGCACACCACAACCGCCAACACCGACCACCCGGCGGGCCGGCCCCACCCGCCCCAACACCAACCACCAACCCCAAACACCACCCCCCCAGCGCCCAAACCCGAAACCAAACACCCCACCAAGCCCCAAACCCCCGCCCAAAGACCCCACAAACAAACCAGCCATCCCCCAAACCATTCTCATGAACAATCAGGGCTAGAGGTCGGCGGCAACCGCGCGGACCTCGTCGGCGAGGCGGGCGGCCTCGGCCAGCAGGCGATCGGGTGCCTGCAGCGTGGCCAGGTGGTCCAGGTCGGCCAGGGCCTCGTCGAAGAGCCCCAGCCGGGCCAGGGCCAGCCCTCGCCAGAAGCGGGCCTCGGGGTTGTCGGGGGCCAACTCCACGGCCCGGTCCAGGGCGCCCATGCCCTCGGCGAGCAGGTCCTCGAAGGCGGCGAAATCCGGCGAGGTCAACAGGGCGCCACGGCCCACCAGCGCCGCCACGTTGGCAGGGTCGACCTCCAGGACGGTGCCGAACAGCCGGGCGGCCAGCACGACCTGACCGCTGTCGGCCAGGAGGCGGGCGGCGGCGGCCATCCGGTCGGCGGTGACGCCGGCCAGGAGCGGCCCGATGGCGGCGGCGTCGCCGGCCTCCTCGGCTGCGGCGAGGCGACCCGCCAGGATCCGCTCGCGCAGTTCGTAGGTCGCCACCAACTCCACCATGATCGGCGGCGCGTCGAGGGTGTCGAAGACGGCGAGGTGGGCGGCGGCGGCGTCCAGACGCCCGAGGCGGATCGCCACCACGGCTCCGAAGACCCTGGCGTCGGGATAGCGGGCGTCGGCCGCCACTGCCGACTCGAGGCGCTCGCCGGCGGAGTCCAGGTCGCCCCGCAGGAAGTCCAGCCACCCCCACCAGGCAAGCCCCTCGGCGCTGGAGGGCTGGGCGGCAATGACCTCGGCATAGATCGCCTCCGCCTCGGCGAAGCGCCCCGCCGCCATGTGCTCCTGCGCCTCGAAGAGCTGGCCGCGGGTGCTCTGGCGGATGTCGCCGGTGGCGGTGTCGAGCGACGAGCGGCTTCCCAGCGCCGACGCCAGACCCACGCCCAGCCCGGTCCCAACCATCGCCACGATCACCAGCACGGCCACGGATCGTCGCCAACTCCGCACCCGCCGCCCGGGACGGCCCCCGCCGGTGGGGTTCGCGGCGCTGCGGCCTACGGCGGCCTTGCGCTCGGCATAGAGCGTGCTGAGCGAGCGGTAGTCCGGCTCGCTGATGTCGCCGGCGGATCGCTCGGCGTCCAGGTCGTCCAGCGACCGCTCCAGGAACTCCAGTTCCTCATTGTCGGGGTCGTGGTCACTCACAGCATCACCTCCATCGCCGGAAGGCGAATCCCACTCCGGCGGCCGCAGTGAGGCCGACAATGGCGGGAAGGATCCAGACGAGGCTGCCGAAGCCCCGCGACGGCGGCGTCAGCAGGATTGCCTCGCCGTACAGGGCGGCGTAGGCGACTCGGATCTCGTCGTCGGTCTGGCCGGCGTCGACGCGCCGGGCGATGTCGGCGCGGATCTCCCGCGCCACCGACACGTTGGACTCCGCCACCGACTCGCCGGCGCACTGCGGGCAGCGCAGGCTGCGGGCGATGGTGGCGGCACGCTCGGCATCGCTCGGCACGGCACGGTCGTCGAGCGACCCGAAGGTCAGCAGGACCGCGAGCGACACGAGCGCCAGCCCCCAACCGAGGCGTCGCGACCGACTCCGCGGGGGCCCGTGGCTGGATTCCGACCTCCGCCGGAATGACGACTGCGCCGGGTCCCGGGCGGCGGGCGTGGGCGAGGCCGGCTCCGGCGGCGCTCCCCCGGGTCCGGCGCCGGCCAACCGGGCTGCGGCCTCGGAGGGGCGGGTGGAGGAATCGGGGGAGCTCACGGCGCCGTCCCGGCAGGATCGCTGAGTGCCTCGAGGGTGGCGATGCGGGCGTCGAGCTGGTCGGCGGTCACGCCGCTCGCCCCCACGAGCTTGTCCACCACGAAGCCGGCGGGCGACACCAGGTAGGTCTCGGGCACGGCGGTCACGCCGTAGTCCACCGGGACCGACCCGACGTTTCCGGCCAGGACCGGCCAGTTGCCGCCGGCCCGCTCGAAGAAGCCGCGCACCGCCTCGGGCGAGTCGTCGAACGCCACGGTGACCACGATGGCGTCGCCGCCGGCGTGGCGC
>JAPONU010000533.1 GCA_026713745.1 bacterium | reverse complement strand
GGCGATCGGCGTGGGTGGCAGTCCAGCGAACTTGCGGGTGTTGTACGGCGAGTCAACGTCGAGGTCCGTGAGGGTCAGGGAACTCTTGCGCCGGCCGATGGCGTACAGCACCGTGGCGTCCATCTGCAGGGGCATGCCGGCGTTGAGGCGGTTGTAGATCACCCGGGCCACCTTCGGGCGGTCCCCCGAGCGCGCCGCCTCGGCTTCGATGATCGAAGCGGCCACCAACAGCTGGTAGGGCGTGAGGCCGATGCGATCGACGGCGTCGTCATAGCCGATCTGGGCGGCCACCGTGTCGAACTGCTCCACCATCCGCCGCACCAGGTCGCGCTCGTCGCTCACGCCCCTCTCGTCCACCTGGTAGGTGTCCGGGAACAACACGCCTTCGAGGCTGCTGATCTCTGCGGGGAGGTACCGGGAGCGGATCTGCCCGTCGCCCAGCGCCGCCTGCAACTCGACGGGGTCGAACTCCGGCAGGGAGTCCAGCAGCCGGTCGGCGATCTCGCTGAGCCACAGCCCCTCGGGAATCGTGATGCTCTCGAAGACCGGCGGGATCGGGCCGGACTCCAGGGTCGCCCGAGCCTCGTCCACAGACATGTTCTCGGCGAAGTAGTAGGCCCCGGCCTGCAGGTTGCCGGCATCGCGCCACCAGAGACGGGTGATCGTGGCGTTGGCCACCACGCCCTCGTTGGCCAGAATCCTGGCGACATCGTTCACACCGGCACCGCTGGGGATCTCCACCAGGAAGCGGCCCTGCGCCTCGCCGGGCGGGTCGAGTTGGCGCTGCAACCACGAGTTGCCCCACCAGTAGGCGCCGCCCAGCAGGAGCGCCAGGCCACCCGCCAGCACCAGCACGCGCCGCCAGAACCCCCAGGGGCGCCGGAAACGGATCCAGGCGTCGTCGCCGAAGAACAGGGCTTCGTCCTCGGCGATCGCCTCGGGGTCCAGGAGCATGTCGCCGGGAGCGGGGTCGCGGGGGGACGGGGGCGCCGGCGGCGCGGCACCGGCGCCGCGTGTCACCGGTGGTGCCGATTCCTGCGGTGGTCGCGAGCGGCGAGGCTCGCCGGCGGGGGGCGGGCCGGCCGCCGGGCTCCGAGCCGCAGGATCGATCTCGCGATCGGGCTCGCCGATCAGCGGGTCGAACCCGGCGTTGGGGCGATCCTCGTTCACGTCATCGCGTCGGAGTCTCGGCGGGCGTCGAGCCACGACTGGAGAATCACTGCGGCGGCCACCATGTCCACGACCTGGCGCCGCCGGGATCCCTTGACCTCGCCAAGCCGCAGCTGTTGGGTCGCCTCGGCCGTGCTGAGGCGCTCATCGCAGGACTCAACGGGGACGCCCACCGTCGCCGCCAGGCGCCCGACTTCGGCGCGGGCCGCCCGGGCCGCCGGGCCCATGGAGCCGTCGAGTGAGAGGGGCAGGCCCACGACCACCACTTCGACACCGCGCTCGGCGACCACCTCGGCGATGGCGGCGTGGTCCTGCGCCTCGGACCCGGACCGTTCCAGCACCTCCAGCGGCGTCGCGACGCGGCCGTCGGAGTCGCTCAGCGCCAGCCCCACCCTCCGTGTCCCGAGGTCGACGCCCAACGCTCGCACGAACCCGACGGTACCGCTTCGGGGCCCCGACGCCGGGTAACCCCCGCCGCCGGGAGTGTCTCGGCCTCGCCCGGTGTGACCGGTAGCCTCGGATCCGTGCGCCACATCGCTCTTGTGGGGATGATGGGCTCGGGGAAGTCCGAGACGGGGCGGAAGCTGGCGCTCGTGCTGGGGCGCCGCTTCGTGGATTGCGACGAGTTGGTGGTCGCCGACGCGGGCCGGTCGATCCCGGAGATCTTCGAAGCTGAGGGGGAGACAGGTTTCCGGCGCCGCGAGAGCGAGATCCTCGCCGAGGTGCTGGCGAACCCCGAACCCTCGGTGGTGGCCACAGGTGGCGGGGTGGTGACCGTCTCCGTCAACCGTGCCCAACTGACCGGCGCTGTCGTCTGCTGGCTGCGGGTGCGCCCCGAGGTGCTGGTCAGCCGGGTTTCCGGCGGGTCGGGTCGGCCCCTGCTGGCGGGAGCGGAGGGCGACGAAGCGCTGGTCGCGAAGCTGCGCAGACTGACAGCCGAGCGCGACCACTGGTACGACGAGGTGGCCCAGATCGTTCTGGACGCCGATGAACTCTCCGCACGCGAGGCGGCCTCCGCGCTGGCGGGGCGCCTGGCCCGTCGCCAAGGGTGGATGGCCGACGAACCGGATGACGGCGATGATGGCGACGGCTGGGGTCAGGACGAGGGAGCGTCCACCCGCATCCGCGTGGGGCTCGGCAAGCGTTCCTACGACGTGCTGGTGGGACCCGGCGTGCGGCACCTGCTGGCCGAGCGCCTCACCGCCGCGCTCCCAGCGGGCCCCCGGCGGGTCGCGGTCGTGACCAGCGACGGCATCGGAGTGGATGTCAGCGTCGGCGAGACGGTCGGCGCCGTCGAGACGTTCACCATCCCGGCGGGCGAGCGGTCCAAGTCACTGACCACCGTCGAGGATCTCTGCGGGGGCTTCGCCCGCTTCGGCCTCACGCGCGGCGACGCGGTGGTGGCCGTCGGCGGGGGCCTGGTCACCGACGTGGCGGGGTTCGCCGCCGCCGTCTACCACCGTGGCGTGCCGGTGGTCTTCGTCTCCACGACGCTGCTGGGCCAGATCGACGCCGCCATCGGCGGCAAGACCGGCGTGAACCTTCCGGAGGGGAAGAACCTGGTGGGGGCCTTCTGGCAGCCGTCGCTGGTGCTCTGCGACACCGAGGTGCTGGCCACGCTGCCCCCTGCTGAGTACCGGTCGGGTCTCGGCGAGATGGCCAAGTACCACTTCCTACCGAGCGGCGATGCCGGGCCGATCGACGCCGCTGCCATGGCCAACCTTCCGCTCACCGAGCGCATCGCCCGCTGCGTGGCGCTGAAGGCCGAGATCGTGGCCTCCGACGAGCGGGAGTCGGGACGGCGCATGCTGCTGAACTACGGGCACACTCTGGCCCACGCCCTCGAGATAGCCGGGGGCTTCGACCTGCGCCACGGCGAGGCGGTGGCGGTGGGGTTGGTCTACGCAGCCGAGGTGGCACAGCGGCTCGGGCGCATAGACGGCGATAGGGTGGCCGAGCACCGCCAGGTGGTGAGTGCCTACGGTCTCGGTGCCTCGCTGCCGGCGGGCATCGAGGCCGACGAACTCATCGACCTGTTCGGTCGGGACAAGAAGGCCGTCGGACACCTGACCCTCGTCCTGGACGGTCCGCGCGGGCCCGAACCGGTGCACGGCGTGGACCGGGTCGTGCTGGCCGAGGCCCTGGAGGCGATCAGATGAACCAGACGTCCAACCCCGCCCCTGTGATCCTCCTGCTGTCGGGACCCAACCTGCAACTGCTGGGCCGGCGCGAGCCGGAGGTCTACGGCACCGACACCCTGGAAGACCACGTTCGCACGGCCACCGCGGCGGCCGCCGCGGCCGGCTTCGGGCTGGAGCACACCCAGTCCAATCACGAGGGCGACCTGGTGGACGCCGTGGGCGGGGCGGTCGGGCGGGTCGCAGCCATCGTCATCAACGCCGGCGCGCTCTCGCACTACTCGCGGGCGCTGCAGGACGCCCTGGCGGCCTTCGACGGGCCGATCGTGGAGTTGCACCTGTCGAACCCGTACACCCGCGACGCCTGGCGGCAGAGTTCGGTCGTGGCACCGGTGGCAGACGGCCTGATCTGCGGTTTCGGCGGGCTGGGCTACCGGCTGGCCGTCGAGGCCGCAGCCGAACTGGCGGGCGGCTGAGATGGCGCCGGCTCCGGCTGCCGGCACGGCGGCGTCGCGTTCGGTGGCGGCGGACCTACCGCCGCTGCGCCTCGGTGGCAGGGCGGCGAGCGTGCGGGAAATCCTCGCCACCGGCGTCGAGGTCGTCCCGGTCGCCGGCGCCGGCGACTCGGGCACCGTGCCGGTCGACGCGTTGGTGCTCACGAACCTGGCGAACGGTCGCTGGCTCAGTGGCTTCAGCGGTTCCGCCATGGTCGTGGTGCTCACGGCCGATGATCTGCTTGTCATCACCGACGGCCGCTACGCCACGCAGGCGCCGGCCGAGCTGCTCGCTGCAGGGGTGGACGGCAGGGTCGTGATCGCCAACCGCGGCAGCGAACAGCAGGAAGCGGCCGCGGGCGCCGTCGCCGGGCTGGGTCGGATAGCCCTGGAGGCCGAACACGTCAGCTGGTCCCGCCGGAGCAGGCTCGCCGCCGAGTGGTTCGCCGGCGCCGAGCTGGTGCCGTCGACCGGCGTGATCGAGGGGCTGCGCCGCCGTAAATCGCCCGAGGAGGTGGCACGCGTGGCCGCCGCGGCGACAGCGGCGGACGACGCGCTCGCCGAGGTGCTGCCCCGTCTCGACGAGCGGCCCACCGAGGGCGAGGTGGCTGCCGAACTGGACTATCTCATGCGCCGCCGCGGCGCCTCGGGTTCGGCGTTCGACACCATCGTGGCAGCCGGGGAGAACAGCGCCCTGCCACACGCCCGGCCCGGCCCGCGCCGCATCGAGCCCGGCGACCTGGTGGTCATCGACTTCGGAGCCATCGTCGACGGCTACCGCTCCGACATGACCCGCACCGTCTGCGTGGGCGAGCCCCGCACGCCCGGCGACAGGATCTATGAAGTCGTGCGGGCCTCCCAGCAGGCCGGCGTCGAGGCCGTGGCGGGAGGCGTGTCGTGCGCGGAGGTGGACGCTGTGTGCCGCGAGATCATCAGCGAGGCCGGCTGGGGCGAGGCCTTCCTGCACAGCACCGGCCACGGGGTGGGCCTCGACATCCACGAGGCACCCAGCCTCAGCGGCCGCAGCGACGAGGTGTTGGCAGCCGGCGAAGTCGTGACCGTCGAGCCGGGCGTCTACCTGGCCGGCTCCGGCGGTGTGCGGATCGAGGACACCGTGGTGGTGACCGACGAAGGTTGCCGCCGCCTCACGTGCTCGCCCAAGACGCTGATCGTGGCCTGAACACCGACTGGAGGTAGGAATGGTCGCCATCACCACAAACGACCTGAAGACGGGCATGACCCTCGAGTTGGGCGAGGGGCTGTTCTCCGTCGTCGGGTTCCAGCACGTCAAGCCCGGCAAGGGCCACGCCTTCGTACGCACCACCCTCAAGAACGCTCGCACCGGCGCGGTGCTGGAGCGCACCTTCCGGGCCGGCGAGAAGGTGGAGCGGGCCATCATCGACAAGCGCTCCATGCAGTACCTGTACCGCGACGGCGACGCCCGGGTGTTCATGGACAGCGAGACCTACGAGCAGCTGTACGTCGACGACACCACCCTGGGTGACGCCGGGAGCTACATCACCGAGGGCGACTCGGTGATCCTGCAGATGTACGGCAGCGAGATCGTCGGCACCGACCTGCCGGCCGCGGTCACCTTGGCCATCACCGAGACCGAGCCGGGCATGCAGGGCGACCGGGTTTCCGGGGCCACCAAACCGGCGGTCACCGAGACCGGTCTGGTGGTGTCGGTGCCGCTGTTCATCGAGCCCGGTGAGCGCGTCAAGGTGGACACGCGCTCGGGCCAGTACATCGCCCGAGGGTGAGCCGGCCCGCCGATCCCGACGCTACCCCGGGCGCCCGGAGCGAGGCCCGCCGGGCTCGCGAGCGGGCACTGGGGTTGCTGTACGAGGCCGAGTCCCGCGAGGTCGGCATCCTGGAGTTGCTGAGCCGCCAGGATCTGCCGCCGGTGCCGCTGGCCACCGAGTTGATCGAGGGTGTGGCCGGCTATGGCTCGGCCATCGACGACTTGCTGGAGGAGGTGGCGGTGGACTGGTCGGTGTCGCGCATGGCGCCGGTGGACCGGGCCATCCTGCGCCTCGCCGTCTATGAACTGGCACGCCGGCCGCAGACGCCGACGGCGGTCGTGCTGAACGAGGCCGTGGAGCTCGCCAACCTCTACTCCACGGCGTCCTCGGGCCGCTTCGTGAACGGCGTCCTGGCAACCGTCGCCCGTCGCCTGCGGTCCTAACGTTGGTGAAGGCTCGCCGGCGGCATGCGTCGCTACCGGCGGTGGTCGTGGTACCGTCACCCGACCGTTAAGCGGGTCCGGCGAGGCCTGTACGGACCGGAGGTAGAACGCTGTCTGACCGCGAGCGCAGAGCCCGGGCGGCGGTATCCCGTTCCTTCGACGCCGGCGCCGCGGCTGCTTCTTCCGGCGCGGCTCGCCATGCCGGTACACCGGGAGACTTCGTACCCCGCACCGAGATCATGGACGCCGAGGCGCTCAGCCGGGCGTTGCGGCGCATGGCGCATGAGATCATCGAGCGCAACGACGGCACGGTGGAGCTGGTGCTGGTGGGGCTGCAGACCGGGGGAGTGTTCCTGGCCGAGCGGCTGGCCGCGCTGGTCGGTGAGATCGACGGCGCCACGGTCCCCTGCGGATCCCTGGACGTGGCCATGCACCGCGACGACATCGGATTGCGCCCGGTGCTGGTGCAGGCCCCCACCACCATCTCGGTCGACCTGACGGGTCGCACCGTGGTCCTGGTGGACGACGTGCTGTACACGGGGCGCACCGTGCGCGCCGCCCTCGACGCGGTGTGCGACTTCGGCCGTCCCCGGGCCGTCCAGCTGGCGGTCATGGTCGACCGGGGCCACCGCGAGCTGCCCATCAGGGCCGACTACGTGGGCAAGAACCTGCCCACCCGGCGCGACGAGATGGTGGACGTCAGCGACCGGGGCGTCGTGCTGGGGGTGACGGTGTGAGCGGGCGGCACGCGAGCAACGGCGGGCGGCGGCACCTGCTGTCGATCGGCGACCTCGGGGCCGGCGGGATCCGCGAGATCCTGCGACTCGCCGACAGCTTCGCCGAGGTGAACACCCGGGCCATCCCGAAGGTCCCCGCCCTGCGGGGCAGGACGGTGGCCTCGCTGTTCTTCGAGGACTCCACCCGCACCCGCCTCTCCTTCGAGACCGCCGCCAAGCGGCTCTCGGCCGACACGATGACCTTCAGCGCCGGCGCCTCGGCTCTGAGCAAGGGGGAGTCGCTGCGCGACACGGCAGAGACGGTGGCCGCCATGGGCGTCGACTGCACCGTCGTGCGGCACCGCAGCGCCGGTGTGGCGGTGCAGCTCTCTCGCTGGCTGGACGGGTCCGTCATCAATGCCGGAGACGGTTGCCACGAGCACCCCACCCAGGCGCTCCTGGACTGCTACACCATCACCGAGAGGCTGGGCGGCATCGAGGGGCGGCACGTGGCGATCGTGGGCGACATCGCTCACTCGCGCGTGGCCCGGTCGCTGGTGGCGGCGCTGCAGCTGCTGGGCGCCGGGGTCACGCTGGTGGCGCCGGCCACGCTGCTGCCTCCGGCGACCGATGGTTGGGGTGTGAAGGTCAGCAGCCGCATCGACGCCATCCTGCCGCGCGCGGACGTTGTGTACCTGCTCCGCCTGCAGCGCGAGCGCCAGGAGCGGGCACTGCTGCCCAGTCTGCGCGAGTTCCATGAGCGGTTCGGGCTAACCGCCGAGCGGGCAGGCCGCCTGGCCGACCACGCCATCGTGATGCATCCGGGTCCCATGAACCGCGGGGTCGAGATCGGCGCCGAAGTGCCCGAGATGGACTGCGCGGTGGTGGCCGAGCAGGTCGCCAACGGCGTCTCGGTGCGGATGGCGGTGCTGTTCTGGCTGCTGGGAGCCGAACCGGGGGCAATGGCCGCACCGGCCGCCGACGCCTCGGGAACCCCGGAACCGGCTCCAGCTGCCGAGGTGGGCGATGGCTGAGCCGACCCTGTGGGCCGTCGCGGGCGGCAACGTCATCGACGCCTCCGGCGAGCGGCGGGCCGACGTGGTCGTGGGGCCCGACGGCACCATCGTCGCGGTCGGCGAGGGTCTGGCAGCAGCGGCCGGCGCCGATCGCATTCTGGACGCCGGCGGGTGCATCGTGGGGCCGGGCCTCGTGGACCTGCACACCCACCTGCGCCAGCCGGGCGGTGAGCAGGCCGAGACCGTGCTGAGCGGCAGCCGCGCCGCGGTGCTCGGCGGGTTCAGCGCGGTGGTGGCGATGCCCAACACCGACCCTGCCATCGACTCCGCCGCGGTGGTGCGCGAGGTGCAGGAACTGGGCCGAGCCGCGCTGTGCGATGTGGAGGTGGCGGGCGCCATCACCGTGGGGCGGGCGGGAGACCGCCTGGCTCCGATGGGCGAGATGGCGGCGCTCGGCGTGCGGCTCTTCACCGACGACGGCAGCGGGGTGCAGGACGCCGGGATCATGCGCAAGGCCCTGCAGTACGCCTCGGACCTCGGGGCGCGGCTGGCGCAGCACTGCGAGGTGGACTCCCTCGCCGCCGGGGGGCACATGCACGAGGGCGAGTGGTCGTCGCGCCTGGGCATCCCGGGCATACCGGCAGAAGCCGAGGAGATCATGGTGATGCGGGATGTGGCGCTCAGCCGCCTCACCGGGGCGCCGGTGCATTTCCAACACCTCTCCACGGCCGGGTCGGTGGCCATCGTGGAGGCGGCCCGCCGCGGCGGCCTGGCGGTCACCGCTGAGGTGGCGCCGCACCACTTCACGCTCACCGACGAGTGCTGTGCCTCCTACGACGCCCGCTTCAAGGTGACCCCGCCGCTGCGGTCGGCCGACGACGTGGCTGCGGTGCGTGCCGCCCTGGCTCGCGGCAACCTGGACGCCATCGCCACCGACCACGCGCCCCACACCAGCGACGCCAAGGGCCGTCCCTTCGAGGAGGCCCCACCGGGAAT
>JAPONU010000532.1 GCA_026713745.1 bacterium | reverse complement strand
TCGACGGGCGGGGCTTCCGGGTCACGCCCACGAGGCCGGCGAGCGAGTTGGGTGACCGTCTGGGGGTCGAACTCTGGGTGAAGGACGAGACGGGCAACGTCACCGGCACCCACAAGGCGCGCCATCTCATGGGCCTGGCGCTGCACCTCGAAGCCGACGGTGAGGCAGCGGAGCGCCCGCTTGCCATCGCCTCCTGCGGCAATGCCGCGCTGGCGGCGGCCACGGTGGCTCGAGCAGCCCGCCGCCCCCTGGACGTTTTCATCCCGCCGTGGGCCGACGGGTTCGTCGTGGATTCCCTGGAGGGACTCGGTGCCCGCATCGAGGTCTGCGCCCGGCGGCCCGGCGAGTTGGGCGACCCTTGCTTCGGCCGGTTCCGCGAGGACACGGCCGCGGGCTCGTTGCCGTTCTGTGCCGTGGCCGCCGAGAACATCTGGACCGTCGACGGCGGCCGCACGCTGGCGTTCGAGATGATCGAGTCGCTCGCCGGAGCGGGAGACCTGGACGCGCTGTTCGTGCAAGTGGGTGGCGGGGCCCTGGCCTCCAGCGTGGTGCAGGGCTTCGTCGAGGCCGCCGACGCCGGCGCCATCGGACGCCTGCCGGCGTTCTATGCGGTGCAGACCGAGGGGTGCGCGCCATTGCGGCAGGCCTGGGAGCGACTCTCGGCGCTGAGCACCGAAGTGGGAATGGACACCGCCCTGGAGGAGGCCGCGGCCGACCCTGACCGCTTCATGCAGCCGTGGGCGCCGCCGGAAGGCAACGCTCCCCAGAGCATCGCCACGGGGATACTCGACGACGTGACCTATGACTGGCTGCCGATCGTCTGGGGTGTGGCGGCAACGGGTGGCGATGTGGTGGTGGCGCCGGAGAGCCTTGTCGCCGACGCCCACGCTCTGGCCCGGCGCTGGGCCGATGTGCCGGTGGATCCGACGGGTACGGCGGGCCTGGCGGGGCTGCTGGCAGCGCGCCGCGCGGGACTCGTGGCCGAGGGCGCCCGGGTGGGCGTGCTGTTCACAGGGGTCGAGCGCGGCACCTGAAACCGACGCGTGGGTCGATGGAGAGCGGCCGGATCGATAGAAGGCGGCTAATTCATCGAGCGAGTCTTTCGTTGCTTCCCGCCCGTGATTCCGATCCCCGACCTGCTTGACTGGATCTCGACAACAACCGACGAGAGCGCCACCATCTCGTGACGCTCCTTGCGGGAGCCGCCCGGCGGGGTGGATCCCGCACCAGGGAGGTGAGGGCATGGAACCATCACCCGACGCATCGAGTTCTCTGATCCGGCGCCTGTGGGGCTGGGCCCGGCGCCACTGGATCATCACCACGATCGGGGTTGGGGCGGCTATCGGCCTGGGCATCTGGTTGATCTTCTTCTTCTTCGCCGTACAGACGCTGTTCATCGACGAGGAGGTGGACGAGGCGCTCCCGACGTTCGGCGCACCGGCGGCTCCGGCGGAGGCCCCGGCGCCCGCGGCCGATCCGGCGGCTCCCGCACCGGCGCCCGAACCCACCGGCGAGGCGCCCGCTGCCGCCCCTGCCGGGGAGTCGACGGCCCCGGCGGCGCCCGCTCCTGTTCCCGCGGAGGGCCCGGCGCCCGCATCCTCGGACCCCGACGCTGCGGCGCCCGCTCCTGGTGCTGCCGCCGAGACGGCAGCCGAGGCACCCGAGGCACCCGCGGCTGCACCGGCTCCGGCCGATGGCTCCGCCCCGGCCCCGGCCCCGGCCCCGGCGCCGGCCACCGGGCCGATGGTGGCCGGACCGGGCGCTTCGGGCATGCCGGGCGACGAGATCACCCAGGAGATGGCCGACGAGATGAACGAGGCCATCGCATCGGGAGCGATGCCGCGTGAGATCATCATGGACGAGGAACGGCCCATGCCCGTCGCTCCGCAGATCGTCACGCTTGTCTCGGGCGACTTCATCAGCCGCAGTCACCCCACTTCGGGCCGGGCACTGGTTCTGAACGACGGCTCGGAGCAGCGGTTCCTGCGCTTCGAGAACTTCCGCACCGACAACGGCCCCGACGTCAACGTGTGGCTGTCCTCGGCGCCGCCCGACGCTCCGGCGAGGGACTTTCTGAACGACTGGATCGATCTCGGGGACATCAAGGGCAACGTTGGCGCCCAGAACTACGAGATTCCACCGGAGGTCGACCTGGATCACTACTCCACGGTGCTGATCTGGTGCGTCCGCTTCAGCGTGGCCTTCGGGGCGGCCCCCCTGGCCTGAGCCGCCCCCGCCGGTGTTCAGCCGGCGGGCACCTGCGGCCAGGCGTGCGGCACTTCGATGCCGGCTCGCCCCAGCAGGTCCCGCTGGGCTGAGGCCGCCGCGGTACGAAGGCCCGCCACATCGACGGTCGTACAGCGGCCGTCGCTCACCACGGGCCGGCCCCCGATGAACACGTCACGCACGTCGCGCCCGTCGCTGCCCCACACCAGTTGCAGGGCCACGTCGCCGTGGGGCGTCCAGGCGGAGGCGCAGCAGTCGAACACGACGACATCGGCCAGCTTGCCGGGCTCCAGTGAGCCGATCTCGGCGTCCTTTCCGATCGCTCCGGCTCCTCGGATGGTTGCCATCTCGAAGGCGTCGTGCGCTCCGAAGCCCTCCGGGTCCACCGGCATGTCCCGGGCCAGCCCGGCCGCCAGTGCGGCCACCCGCAACACGTCGGGCAGGTCGCCGGCGTTGCCCGCGTCGCACCCCAGCGCCAGGCGGCCGCCCCGGCGTGCCAGCTCACCGTGGCGGCCCGCCACCGTGACGCCCTGGCCCAGGCGCAGGTACGCCCACGGGCAGTAGGCGATGGCGGTCTCGCTGGCCAGCACCAGGTCCACCTCGGCGCCGTCCAGCCAGACGCCGTGGGCCAGCAGCAGGTGGTGCCCCAGGATTCCCAGGCGGTCGAAGTGCACGATGGGTCGGGCCCCGCACCGGCGCAGGTAGCTCTCGGGGTCCGAGGACGTGGGCGAGATGTGCATCGTCATGCCGCGACCTGCGCTGCGCGCCAGATCGGCTGCGGCCACCAGCAACTCGTCGGAGGCCAGGTCGTGGCCGACGAGCGTCACCCAGCCCTCGACGAGCCCTCCCGCCGGGTGCGCCGCCAGCACTTCTCGCTGGCGGTCCAGCACCTCGTCGGGCGGTGCGGCGAACGGGGCGCCCTCAACGTCCCAGCCCCACGTGCCTACTGTGCCGCGCACGCCGACGGCCACCATCCCGGCCGCCACCCGGTCGGGATGCGCCACCGTTCCGGCCTCCACCAGTGTGGTGACCCCGCAGAGCGCGCTCTGCGCCGCGGTCAACGTGGCCGACAGCTCGTCGTCGTCGGGTGTGTGCTCGGCGTGCAGGGGCACCGACCACGAGAAGATGGATTCACCCGGAGCCAGCAGGTCGGGGATGCAACTGCGCACCAGAGGGTCGCCGGTGAGGTGCTGGTGGCCGTTGATGAGCCCCGGCGTCACGATGCACCCGCTGGCATCCACCTCTGTTGCGCCGGGGTGTGCCGCCCGTAGCGCCGACGTGGGGCCCACCGCCGCGATGCGGTCCCCGGCGATGGCCACCGCGCCGCCCGTGAGCACGTCGCGCTGGGCGTTCATCGTGACCACGTCACCGCCGCTGATCAGCAGAACGTCCGGCTCTGCGCCGGCGTCGGGTGCCTCGACCATTGCCGCGGCAGGCTAGTTGAGCGTCTCCGGAGCCTTCGGCCTGCCCGTCCCGCCCCAAGTCTCT